>JBAVYG010000571.1:0-4650 GCA_049698675.1 Terriglobia bacterium | reverse complement strand
AGAAAGGTTCCCTCCGCTTCGGTCTTGGTTTCTGAATCAGTATCCCGGAAAGTCTGGTCAATGGCTTGCCCGACTCGCGCGGCGATCTCGGGACGCTCTACCCGAATCCAGTAGAGGCCAACCTGGTTGAATTCTCGCATGGCTTCGTTCAAGTAGTCATAATGAAAATAGAACTGGTCGTCGGGCCCGCCCGTGAACGTTCCGCGCAAGACAAGTTCAGGAGCGATTCCGTAAGGACTCCCCATCAAAGTAATCCGGTCCCCAATTTTCCAGTGGAACTTCTCGATCAACTGACGACCGGCCACCGCTGCCACCCGCTCGCGTTTGAAGGCCTCCAGTTGGTCGGGAGCGATTCGGGCCATATCCACCACGTCGAACACCGTGTTGGCGTCAACGGCGAAATTGCCGAACGTGTTGGCGGGGTCCTTCCAATATCCTCCAAACCAGTTCATCGGAGTGACGGCCACCACCCCAGGCACAGCTTTGATTTTCTGCCAGTAACTCGCCGGCATCATAAAAGTGATTCCACTCAGCCGGCGTACCATCATTCGAGGGCTCCTTTCCTCGCCCTCAAAGGGTTTTCCGAGCGCCGTGTAAACAATGGCCAGTGACGATAACAGGAAAAGGGAAATGGCCACACTCGAGGCGGTGAGTATGGTCCGGCGCTTGTTGCGGAGCACGTTTCTCAGTCCTAGTCGCCACATATTCAGTTCACTCCAGCGACCCTCTCGCGTCCCGGTCCGAACGAGATAAGCCGGCGTTCACGCAGCACCGATCGCACGCAACACCAATCGCCCGCGATGCCCCCCATGTTCAGGCGGAGCGCCAATGATATCGCAGACCTAAACGCTTCTATCATAACACGCGAGTCACCACGAATGGGGCGCACAGGAAGGATTCAGGAGTCAGGATTCAAGAGTCAGGGAAAGCCTCTGCTGAATCCTGACACCTGAAACCTGTTCTCGCCGCTGACACCCGACACCTGACACCTGACACCTGTTCTCGCCCCTGACACCTGACACCTGTTCTCTTCACCCCACATACCGGAGCGCATCTGCGATGCTCATGCGCGAAGCGCGGTAAGCGGGAACCAGGGTACTCGTAAGGCTGGTGAGGACTGCAACGCCTAATGCAGACAGGCCGCCCATGAGGCCGATTTCAAGGTTAACAAGCAGACCGCCCCCGAGGGCATATCCGGCCACGGCTCGGCAGATTACCCAGGCAGCCAGGCAACCGATAGAAGCGCCCACCAGCGAAATAACAAGAGACTCAGCCGTCAGCACGGTCAACAGGGTGTTGGTGGAGAAGCCCAGCGCGCGGAGGACGGCAAGCTCTGTAGTGCGCTCGCGGATGGACATGGCCATCGTATTCGCCACGATGAGCAAAACTGCAAATACCACAGCCGCGGAGACGCTTAACAGTATCAGCTTCACATTGCCGAGCCAGGAGATAAAGTTCAAGACAACTTGTTTGACGGTTTGGGTGCGGGTCTGAACGGTTTCGTTTCGAAACTGCGCATCGACGGTTTTCATCAAGGACGGCATGAGGTCGGCTGAGTTGGCCAGGATCCAGAACTGCCCGGTCACGTTCGGACTTCCCAGGACGTCGTTCAGGTAATCCCAGTGGAAGACCAGGTAGGATTGCTCTTCATTGGAATCGTAGATGCCCCGGAGAATCAAATCGACGCCAACGCCGAAATAGCTTGGGCTGCTCACATGGATGTGGTCGCCGACCTTCCAGCCGTATTTGTTCGCCGTACTGCGCCCCGCAATCGCCGCCACTTTCTCATGCATGAACTGCTCCTTCTCCAGCGGCGACAATTGCCAGTTGGGAAAGAAAGTAAACACGATTTGCGGATCGAGGCTGAGCGAGGCGACCACCGTATCTTCGTTCTTGTATCGAGCGTCGAACCAGAAGACCTGGGTTACGGCGCGCACACCTTCCAGCCGTTCGATGCGGCTTCGGTAACTGACAGGCATAGGTTGGATTGGGGAGGTGCTTGCGCTCACTATCAGAACAAGGTGTGAGCGCTCGGTGGTGGAGGCCGGAGGCGACTCCAGGAAACGATAGGCAGCAAAGAAAATGACCAGAAGAGCGAACGAAACCGCCACGCTCGCCGCCGTCAGCAGAGATCTGCGCCGATTACGGACGGCGTTGCGGAGCACCAACCTGAATAGGGGCATAGAGCAGAGCCACGAAAATACCGGCTGCGCCACAGGTTAGCACAGCTTGTACTTCTCCCGGAAAGGCGTATTCGTTCAGCCAACATAGCGCAGCGCGTCCGCGATGCTCATTCTGGAGGCTCGAAGCGCCGGCAGCAAGGCGCTAATGAGGCCCACCCCGGCCGAGATTCCGAGGCCCAGCGCCACGGTTCCGTAGTTCACGCTGAAATCCGCGAGGAAGCCGCCCTGATTCATAACGTGACCCGTGGCAATGTAAAACCCAAAACCCGCGGCCAAACCGAGGAGCCCTCCCAACAAAGTCACCACCATGCGCGTCACCTTCATCCACGGGCGCGAAGCGGAAGAGCCGGCGAAGAGCATCCAGGTTCCGTATCCCGCCAGCAGCGCCACGCCCAGCGCGTAGAACAGGCCGAACGTTTTGCCCTTCGTCGAGGTGATATGGATGAAGCCATAAGTCGTCTTGGCCCCGACGGCGCCCAGAATCCCTCCCAGCAGGGCGATGGCCACCGACTCGCCCACCAGCAAATAAAGGATCGAGCTCTGGCGGAAACCCAGGGTCTTCAAAATGGCCACTTCTCCGGTGCGTTCGCGAATTGACATCGCCATGGTGTTTCCCGCCACCAGCAAGATAGTGAAAACGACGGCCAGGCAGATGACGTTTAGCAGCAGTTTAATATTCCCTAACATGGAAACGAAACTGAGGTTGAAGGCCTTCTCCGTTTCTGTCTTGGTCTCGGCGTCGGTATTTCGGAACATGCCGTCGATCTTCTCAGCCAAGCGAGGAATATCCTCCGCAGTGGCGGCCTTCACATAGAACGACCCCGTGCGCCCCGGGCGGCCCAGGGACTCATCGAAGTAATCCCAGTGGAAATAGACCGCGCGTTCCACTGAGACGTCTTCGGGGTCGGTATAGACGGCGCGAATGATAAACTCCAAATCCACCGGGTATATCGTTCCCTTTAGAGTTATACGGTCGTCCAATTTCCAACCGTACTTTTCCATGAGCTTCTTGCCCACCAGAGCCGCCATGCGCTCTCGCTTCCATGTGGCGAGCTGGTCAGGAGGGATCACAAGTTCATCCGCGATCTTTTCAAAGTCTTCAACATCCGTGGGAAAGTTCGCGAAGAAGTTGCTGGGGTCGGCATAGTATCCGCCGAACCAATCCATCGACTCGACGTATTTCACCCCCGGCAGGGCCGCGATGCGCTGTTTGTAAGCGACGGGCATGGACTCGGTCATGCCCGTGGCCCGGTGCACCACCAAGCGAAGATTCGAACTGTTTGACTGGCCCGTGGTCTCGAGGTTGTGTAAGACAGCTCGCAGGGTGCTGACCAGAAAGATGGAGACGGTGATACTCAGGATGGTTAGCGCCGTCCGGCGCGGGTTCCGGACTGTATTCTTCAAGATGAGCAGGACAATCTTCATCGCGGTTCTCCTGTACCACCAGGCGCCAACTTCATCGCGCGGCGCCATGAAAAGCAGATACTTCGCTTCACTGAGGATGACATGTCATTCTGATCCCGCCTTGCGGGAGAAGAATCTGCTTTTGGTTGCGGCCGAAGGCCGCGCTGTATGAAAAATCCCGCCCCAAGCCTTCCCAACGCTCAGGCAATCCTCAGTGCTGCTCCGGATCTATGCGGAAGAAAGTTGAGGCGAATCCACCCTGCAAGAATACAATTCTATCATGGGAACCAAGCCTACGGATTGGGCTGGGGAGTGTGAGACAATAACAGGTTTTCATTGCCCCGCCGTGGCGGGTCGGTTGAAGAAGTGGCAAGGTCCGCTCCTCGCTGAGGCCTACCAGGAGCCGCAGAAGCTCGGAACGGGTCGGGTAGTGCATCGCTGGTCAATCTCGGCGACTTGGGCATAAAGGGCTCATGACTTCCAGCTAACATGCGCGTTTTCAACGACATTCCCGCTTTCAACGCGTAACTACCTTTGTTTTCTATAACATTCCCGCTTTTCCCCTGCCTGTATTAAGCCGACCCTTTGTTTTCATAGACATTCCCGCGTTGCTCGTTCAATTTTGAAGAATCCTTTTTCTCTTTCTTTTCCGAGAACTGACTGTTTGTCCGCATCAAGCCAGGAAGCTTTTCCGGGCTTTTCGCCCCGCTTGGGACACCTTCGAGAGTAGACTGGGGATCGGGGTAGCATAGCAGCCAAATGTTCCCAGAAAGCCATGACCGCTTTCATGGCTTCAACTTACAACTCTAGCCTATGGTCTCCCACTTGTCAAGAGACAGGGTGTCCGCTGCGGTCTAGGGGAGTAGGGGGCGACCAGCGGACGCCCACAAGCTTTTTGCGCTTGACAAACCTAAGCACTGGGGATTATGCTGTGCCTGAGATTTCCTCCCCGTCGGACCAGCCGCAAGGCCTCCGGCGGGGTTTTGCTTTTATGGGGGGTGAGGCGTGCCTGCTGAGCCCGGCCTTGAAAAATGCCCACGGACAGAAGGGCGCTATCCGAGGC
>JBAVYG010000570.1:0-3496 GCA_049698675.1 Terriglobia bacterium | reverse complement strand
ATGGCGGCGTAAAGCCGCCTCTACATCAAATTGATCCACTACCAGTCTTAGAGGGGTCTTGGTTGCGCGCAACAATTGGCGTACAATCTCCTCGGTGGGCAAGTCCGCCAAGTTAGGGCCACCCATTACTTCCACAATCAGGAGCAGCCCATGCCGAGCCGCCATTCATTTGGTGAGATTCATCTTGATGTGACCGCAGGTCGTGAGCAGCCACTGGTCACGCCTAGCTCCGAGACCCCTTTTCGAATCGCTATTCTCGGGGACTTCAGCGGGCGCACAAATCGTGGTTTGTCTGAAAGCGGGGATGCCCTCGCGAGCCGGCGTCCCCAGATGATCGATCGCGACAATTTTGACTCGGTGCTGGCGAGAATGGCGCCTCGGCTTGAACTGGCTCTAGGGGGAGAGGATGCCTTCCGCATTTCATTGAAGTTTGGTGATCTGGACGATTTTCATCCTGACAGGCTCTTTGAGCAGGTTCAGATGTTCCAGAAGTTGCGGGAGACGCGGCAAAAACTCAACGACCCGACGACATTTGCCAAGACGGCTTCGGAACTGGGTCTTGTAGGGAAACAACCCTCGGCACAAATCGCCCCTCCACCGCCTGCGCACCGAGTCTCCGGGGAGGATGTACAGCGGGTGGTTTCGGGTAGCCTTCTGGATGAAATGATCGAAGCAACCGAGGGCAAGGCAGCAGAAGAGCATCCCTCCAAGCCTGCCGACGAATGGACCACCTTGGTGCATGGGATTGTTGCTCCCCATGTGGTGGCCAAAGCGGATCCTCGCCAGGCAGAACTGGTTGCCCTGATAGATAAAGCCACCAGCGCCCAGATGGCGGCTTTGTTGCATGCTCCCGACTTCCAAGCCCTTGAAGCTGCGTGGCGCGCCGTGTTCTTCCTGGTTCGAAATATCGAAACGGATACTCAGCTTAAGTTATTTCTGATCGATGTCTCGAAAGAAGAACTTGCCCGGGACCTGTTGGCATCCAGCGATTTTAGCTCGACGGGAATCTACAAATTGCTCGTGGAGAAGACAGTGGGTACACCCGGGGCGGAACCATGGGCCGTTTTGGCAGGGAATTTCAATTTCGGCCCCACCTTGGAAGATGCCGAACTGCTTGCTCGGATGGCGAAAGTGGCCGCCGGGGCCGGCGCCCCGTTCATTGCCGGCGCGAGTCCGCGCCTACTGGGTTGCGACTCAGTCCTCGACCTGCCTGATCCGCGGCAATGGAAGATTCAGATGTCCGGGGAGACCGCCGCCTCCTGGCAATCATTGAGGAGCTCGCCCGAAGCTCGCTTTGTTGGGTTGGGACTTCCCCGTTTTCTTTTGCGGCTACCCTATGGGAAGGATACCGCACCCGCTGAACTCTTTCAGTTCGAAGAAATGCCCGATCCCGCCGCCCACGAGAACTACTTGTGGTGCAATTCAGCTTTTGCCTGTGCCTTATTGCTGGCGCAGTCTTTCGCAGAGCAGGGGTGGGAACTAAGGCCCGGTTCGATTTTGGAAATAAGCGGACTGCCCGTGTATACCCACACGGTGGAAGGCGAGCTCAGAAACCTGCCTTGCGCGGAGGTTTTGTTGACGCAGACGGCAGCGGAGAAAATGATGGAAAAGGGTTTCATGCCGCTGGCCTCGTTAAAGGACCAGCCGACCGTCCGGCTGGTGCGGTTCCAGGCCATTGCCGACCCTCTCAGTTCCCTGGCCGGCCGCTGGAGAGCCTGAGGCAATTTTGGATTTTAGATTTTGGATTTTGGATTGCCCCAACTGCCGGTTTAGTGTCCACAAAGTACCTGGAGAATGCGCGCACCGGAGCGCTTCTGCCGCGCGGGGGGACCTGCAAATGCTGTGGGGATGGGGCCGTTACACTGGAAGATCCGCAGATTACGCAGATCAGGCAGATAGTCGCGCTGAAAGCTGAGAGCTGAAAGCGTTCCAACGCTGGAGAGGCGGAGGCTCGAAATCCAGGTATGACAAAACCCGAGTTGACCCCTTACGATGAAATTGCCTACCCGACATTTCCCTTTTCATACACACATCCTGATCGCTTGGCGACCGTGGCAACGCACTTCGGCATGAGGCCTGCGCCTGTCGAGCGATGCCGGGTGCTGGAATTGGGGTGTTCCACCGGGGCCAACTTGTTATCCATGGCAGTCATGCTGCCGGAAAGTGAATTTGTCGGAGTCGATTTGGCAGGAAGGCCGATTGCCCAGGGAAAGGCCAGGGTGGAGGCTCTTGGGCTGAAGAATCTTGCTTTCCGACAAATTGACTTGCTCGAAATGGCCCCGGACTACGGCAAGTTTGATTACATCATCGTGCATGGTCTCTATGCGTGGGTTCCGTCGGAGGTTCGTGATCAGATCCTGGCCATCTGCAAAGCCAGCCTGCAACCCAAGGGAATTGCCTATGTTAGTTACAACACACTTCCAGGATGTTATTCACGGGTAATGATCCGTGAGATGATGCTGTTCCACAATCGGGATTTCCATGATCCGCAGCAGCAGATGCAGCAGGCCATCACTTTGCTCAAGCTGCTGGCAAATTCGGGCGCGGGAGCCGAGAACTATAGGAAAGTACTCCAGGAGGAGTTTGAGCGAACGTCCAAGCGGTCAAGAGAAGCTCTTTACCATGACGAGCTGGCGGAAGTCTTCCAGCCCGTCTATTTTTACCAATTCATGGAGCACGCTCAACGCCATGAACTCCAGTTCCTGGGGGAAGCCGACTTTTTCGAGATGCACACCGGAGGCCTCACGCCCCAGGCGAAAGAAGTCCTCGATAAGATTTCCGATGACATCATTTTGAGGGAACAGTATTTGGACTTCATGCGGGGCCGGGCCTTCCGGAAAACGCTTTTGTGCCACAAGGATGTGCAGCTCGACCGCTCGGGGAAATCCGTCTCAGTCAGGTCATATTACGTTTCGTCTCAAGCGCGGCCGAACTCACCGGCTCCGGACTTTTCTCCGGGGGCGGAAGAGACTTTTCGTAGTGGCAGTGGAGCCGAACTTATTACCGCCAACCCGTTGGCGCGCGCACTGCTTTGGTATCTTATCGAGTCACAACCACAGCGAATTGCTTGTGAAAAGCTCCTGACCGAAGTTGAGTCCCGGGCCCGCCAAAACCTGGGTTTTGTTCCGAAACCCGATCAGGATTTCGCCTCCGACCTTGTAGATTTCGTGTGGCAGACATACTCGGTTGGACTGCTCGATCTGCACGTCTACGTTCCACCCTTCGCGACGAAGGTCAGCGAAAGGCCTCTGGCAAGCCCCCTGGCTCGATTAGAGGCTCGAGACAGTGATGTCATAACGACACTGCACCACAGGAGCTTGCGTCTAGGTGATGCGCTGCAAAGAGGATTGGTCATGCTCATGGACGGCACCCGCGACCACGATGCTCTGAGAAGAGATCTTCTCAAGCTTTTCGAGTCAGGGGCTCTAACGCTGCTTGACGGTGACAAGCCAGTTAATGACATGCAGACTGTGGAGAAAAGGGTTGCCGCTGAGAC
>JBAVYG010000569.1:0-5274 GCA_049698675.1 Terriglobia bacterium | reverse complement strand
CCAATGCTCCGGCTGGGTTTGGACGATTACTTCTCCACCCAGTTTTGTCCGTCCGTAGACAGTGATCGGTGAAGCCACGTCAGACTCAACATAAGGCCTCGTATTCTTTCCATCGAAGACGGCATCGGTAGAAATGTAGACGACCTCGGCGCGAACCGCGTACGCCGACTCCACCACGTGCCGAGCTCCGCGGACGTTCACCAAATAAGCGCGCGCGGGGTCAGCGTCGGCGATATCCAAATCAGGGATAGCCGCGGAGTGAACGACCACCTCCGGTCGGATTCGCTCCAGCGCCGCGCGCACAGATTCGGCGTCCGTGATATCGGCATCCGCCCGTGTCAACGGGAAGACCGCGTGTCGGAAAGAGAAAACCGCCACCAAAGCATGCCCGAACAACCCCGCCGCGCCGGTAATCGCAACCTTCATCAATCAATCCTCAACAATGGATTAATTCTTTCCACTAGCTGGTTTCTCCAATGCCTCCTCATATTCTCGAAGCTTTGCTATAACTTTCTGCGCAAGCTGGTCGGAAGTCATGGCGCGAGCGAAGATCTTGGTCTGCGGGCCCGCAGGAGGGGTAGCTTCGTCTTTCTTCTGTTTACGGTTCAGGATGTCAGCGCCCCAGACAGGCTGGTTGGTGACCCAGTCAATTACGCTAATCGAAACTGCTGGAAGTTCGTCGTGTTTTCCCTTCGAGCCGGGCAACGGTGGCCGGTCTGCACCGCGCGGCTGGGCGGTCCCCGCCCGGTTCTCGAGCCGGAGTTCCTTTTCAGGATTGGTGGCCTGGATGACCAAGTCCACCCCTTCCGGATTGCTGGTGACTTTGTATTTTCCCCAGCGGCGCAGGAAGTCGATGATCCACTGGTCGAGACCATCGGGCATGGACTCGACGTAAATCAGCTTTCCCACAACCAGTTGGTCGGGCTTCTCAGCAGGCGCCTGCTGACCCGGCGCCAAAGCACAAATCCCGACCACCACGAGGCCAACCAAAGACCACAAAACACCCCGTATTTCTCTTCTGGCGTTCATAGCTTTCAATCTCCTGCCCAAATCTCCCCTCACAGTATACACCGCGCTCGGCAGGCAGCGCGCCGCAGCTATGGCGGGCGCGAATAGTTTAGAAAAAAAGCGACAATAGTCTAGAAAAATGCGCGAATAGTCTGGAGTGCAGCGGCGAGAGACACAGCAAACGTGGCCCGCCAGGGCACGCTCAAGGGCGGCGCGCCAGGGCAGGTTCAAGAGCGGGTCAAAAAAACGGGGCTGCCCCCAGGAGCGGGGACAATGGCAATTGCTACCCGATAAAGGGGCAGCCCCCAGCGATCGACCAGAGCGATGATGAGCGCTTAATAGGCATCGCAAGCCGCTGCACCATCTTACCGCTTCCAGGGAGGCTATCGAGCACTCTGAGCACCAATTGGGAGGAGAACCCAGGCTCAGAGTGCCTGGCACGGGGAGTCTCGACCCGGAGAGCTTCCCTGGAAGCCATATTACGATGCAGCCTGATTCCCTCCTGCCAAGCACGCCATCCCGTTCCTGTGTCCTCAAGGGAGCTGCCAGGCAGCAACTCCCTTGATGACGTGCCCAGCTCTCAACCAACACTAAAACCACACGCCTGGAGCTTACAGTGGACCACCCGAACCTCTGGCGACGAAGTCCAATGGCCCCTGGTCGTTGGCCATCTCTATGATCTCGCCTTTGTATTTAACCCTGACCTTGATAGTATTTTCAAAAGGTGTATTATCCTCCGCTGAAACAGCCCGTTTGTGTACCGTTTTGCGGCTGCTATTGTTCTTGAACCATCTTTGGTTCTGTGCATCGCGCTCCGCGTCCACCCAGAAGCAAACCTCCTGGATAGAGAGCCCCTTTTCTCGGGCAGTTTTAGCCGCTGCCTCGTAAGCCTCAACGGTCATAACCCGAGGGCTCTGGCACCGCCAGGGAGCCTCGTGTGTCACTGCGTAGTAGTCATCGCAGAGTAGGTCTCTCGCCTCTTCGTCCGTCAAAAAGATCGTGTCGCCAAAATGCCACAAGCCATTGTCGAAAAGGGTCTCCCCCACAAGCAGATTCTCAACCCGTACCACATACGGTTTCGCGTCTTTTTGCTCACGCAAAAAATGAGCGCACCACTTTTCGCTTTGATCGAGCAGGTCAGCGGGAAGTGAATCGAGTAGCTTTTCAAAGCGCTTTGTATCTAGGCCGTCATCTGGGATAGTGAGTTCCAGGGCAGCGCTGGGATCCGCCATCTCAACCGTCAATCGACAGCGTTCCTGCAAAACTTCACGAAGGTCTTTGAGCAGTTGATCTGCCTGCCGATCCGTTGCCAGCCGCTTTTCGACAATCTCTCGAAATCGTTCCTGTTGATGCTGTCGGGTTGTGCCCTCCACAGGGCTTGGATTCAGTTTTTCTATTTCAGCCTCGGTCGATGCGCGTTGAGCCTGGCACGCCTTGATAAGGTCGCGCTGGATGGAGACATCCCTCATCGCGTCCTCGAGCTGCGGGCGCATGGTTTCCTCCCCTTCAAGGATAACCATTTTTGTTAGCCGTCTTACGCGCTCCTCAGCTTCACGAAAGCGCCTTTCGGCAATTGCCTCCCCTGTGTCCACCTTCTTTATAGTCTTGTGGAGTTCGACCTCGGCAACTATCGAGCGCCGGCTGCGTATCCTGTGCGCTTCGCTGCTCTGGCTTTTGGTTTGTTCGCTCATTTCTCCCCTCGATTTTCCTGCTCGGCCAAAATTAAACAACGGTCGTAATCCCCTCGGACCATTCCCGAAACAGATCGGGGTTAGCCTTGGTGACCTCGCAGAGGGCCACACTCAGCGAGCATTGGTGCTCTTTCGCGTAAACGTTCATCTCGGCTGCCAGTCTCGATGAAGCGCCTTCTCCGGATGGGGTTCCCTGCACCGGCACGACATCGGAGCAGTACTCTTCCCACAACCCTTGATTGGCCTGTGCGAGTTCTGAAAGCGCCTGGCCAAGAGGCGCGCCGGTTTCTTTGGCATACTCCTTTACGCCCTCAGTGAAGATGCGCAAGATTGCCTCAGCCCTGTTTCTACCGCCGTAAGATTTTTGCATTTCGTGCTCCTGCTTCTCTATCTCTTTTTCGCGTCGCCCGCCTCGCGCGCCTCGTTGGACATCTTTGGCCAGATGCGGAGCCTGTAAAAGTTGCTGAGCACTTGGTCCGAAACCCGCTCATTCCACCTCTCGAGGATGGCCGCCACGATCTGCCGATGCCGCACGCGTCGGCGCTGCTGCTCCTCCACGAAATCCGGCAAACCCGGATGCTTCTCGCCCAGCTCCTCAATCCGCGTCCGGCGATAGAACGGAGCGCTTGGCGTCCGCACCCTTGTGTGCTGAGCCACGTATTCCCGAAGGGCCTGCAAGGGGTATCGAACGCGGCCCTCTACCTTGACAAAGCTCGGCCCACGGGGATGTGCCGAACGCCGCCACCACCGTAAGGTCTCTACGCTGACCCTAAGAATACGGGCCGCTTCAACGGGGGTCAGCAAGCGGCCTTCCTCAGTGATGCTGGGGATAGGCGGAACATTCGCAAGAATACGCCGTTTCATTTCTTCTTTCTCAGCAACCGAAACTTGGCCACGAGTGGCCCACAAACCTTCAGGACCGACCGCGAAGCGCCATTCACAAATTCAGGACCGAATCTGCCCCGCGTTTCCCATAGAATCGCTCGCGCTTTAGGCTGGGCCATCTGAGTACCTAGAAGCGGTGGGACACCGCTTGTTCTTGCCCTCCTATGCGCCCCAGGGCCGTTCCTGAGAGGCACCGGGAGAAACGATTGCCTTTTTCGCGGCCAACGCCGGTCCTTGTCTTTCTGCCGATGCTCCGCATCGAAGTAAACCTGATTGCTCCGCTTCGGCTCGAATTCTTTCCCGCACGGGCAGACGCATATCATCCTTCGATTCCCAAACTACTTGCCGCTCTTAGACAGCGCTGGAAACCAACCGATCACGCGCCCAAGGATTTTCAGAGGCGAAAGGGGCTGCATTGCTTGTCTGCGAGCTTCCACTCGAAAAGAAGCCTCTTCCTCTGCTGTCATTGGGATTCGGGGAGGAGAATGCGCCAACCCAATCAAGAGTTCCCCAATTCCTTGCGCCCATTGCGACCCAGGACCTCCGAAGGGAAATAGCATTGCTACCGCTTTGTACATAGGAAATTCCAGGGTTCCCCCCAAATCATCAGGCGAGACTCTTCGCCGGAGTCGGCCCATACATAAGCCATGGTACTCTGTACTATGCAGAGTGGCCTCTTCAGGGGGACCCAGATCCACGACGGCCACCTGCTCCAGGAAGGGGTCTAAGTCGTTTGCTTCACACTGTGAAGTGTCGAGCACTATAAGGTCCCCAGAGGGAACGCTGGGACTAGCCGAGTTGTCATCCACCAAGAGACAGACGGTTGAAGCTTCATGCTCCACTAGCGGCGCCGCCACGGGGAAAAACTCGCCCGTCTCTTCGATTCCCTTCCCCCCGCGTCGAACGATTGGTACTCGGAAGATTTCACTCTCAGACGGCGGAGCCCTTCGGTCCGCCAAGATTCTGTCAGCGGCGGATAGCATCGGCTGCTCCTTCATTCCGGCCCGTTGCCAAAACCACATGCAGTCCGGGTAGTCCGCCAAATTCCCGAGCTTGACGAGTACATCAGTTGGAGGCTGCCTGTCGTCGGCCTCCCATGCCGATACAGCGGGTTGACTCGCGCCCAGATAGTCCGCGAGGTCAGTTTGGCTCATCTTGCGAGTTCGCCGTAGCGATTCGATGCGCTCACCGATTTTGGTTTTTTTTTCCATTGACAACCTATCTTTCACATGATAACGTAGTTATCCGATGGCGGATATTATCCAATTTAAGGAAAATCCTGACACTCCTCAGCAGACCGCAGGGGATGCACATCTCCGTCGGCTGCTAGCGCAAATGATCCGCTCCTGTCCGCTGAAACGAGCGGAAATCTGCGCACGACTAAGCAGCTTGCTGGGCATCCGGGTCTCGCCATTCATGCTGGATTGTTACACAAGCGAATCCAAAAAAAAAGCACGATTTCCAGCGGCTTTCATCGAACCATTCTGCGAGGTCGTTGGCAATGATGCTCTGCAACGGCGCGTCATGGGTGCGCGCCTGCGCGGGATTGTGGACTTGCGTGAGGAGCAGTTGGCCTGGCTCACCAAATCGCTGCGCGCTGGATTCGTGAGGGCGAATGGGCAACGCCGCGCAGGCAAGCTAAAAAGCAAACCGACCCGGAAGGCGTAGCAGCATGGATGCTGTTCAACAT
>JBAVYG010000568.1:0-1570 GCA_049698675.1 Terriglobia bacterium | reverse complement strand
GCATCAGCTTCGTGACAAGTCCACTGTTCTTGACCTCTGGGTAGTGGGTCAGTTTGGTGTTGTAGCGGCGAGTTTACCTCGCCAAATGGCGGCGTAAAGCCGCCTCTACATCAAACTGACCCACTACCGACCTCTGAACATTATATGCAGCCGAGCCGGAGCGTGTTTATAATGCGCGGTCGGTTGCCTGTCAACGACTTTTTGTGCCACTTGGTCCCCCCCCTACCACCTGCCACCTACCACCTACCGGCAACTAACTAACTGTCTTTTCAACAACATTCCCGCATTTTGCGCGTAACTACCTTTGTTTTCTGTAACATTCCCGCTTCCTGGCCGATCCCGCAAACCCGATCCTTTGTTTTCAATAACATTCCCGCATCGGTCGTTCATTTTTAACTCTCCCATCGCTTCCACACTCTGCGAGTTCTGGGACTGAATGTCGCTTTCGGGGATCTCCTCGATGTTCTCCATCCTCGCGCCATCGTCCTGGCCAGCAGGAGCGGTCGGGAGGTTGCTAAATTCCTTCCGCAGCCTCAGCAGTATCCTCACTTTGCGGTCAATGGAGCGGTCCAGGGCAGCTTCTTAGCGCAGCATCATCCTCCACGTCTCCCCCTCCGGAGCAAGGCAGGCGTCCCGTTCTATTGCCACTCTCTCCTCGTTCGCCTTTTCCGCGTATGCGAATTCTTCGCGGACGCTGGCGATCTCCTCCTCCAGCAGACGGAGGAGTTCCTGGTACTCCGGCTCGCCCGGCGGCTCGTAGCCTGTTTCGCGCAGGAACTCCGCGTATTCCTTGTGGTCTCGTTCGTCGGGGACGAACAGGGGGTCACTGAAACGGTGCAGCAGCCTGAAAATCAGCGCCTGGCGCCAGCCCGTCGCGCCTTTGTAAAGAGATTCCAGTACGGCGTACTGGCGGGGCCGGAAAGTATGCTGCTTGACCTCCTCCCGCACGAGTTCAAGAAAAGAAAGCACCCTTCTCAGCGCCACTCCTCGATCTGTAGACTCCGATAAGCTCACATCAAGCATCTCGTGTTGGGAGGCGTCGAAGGTGACACGGGCCATCTCCTGCTGGCGGCGGTGTTGCCAATCGTCGATCCCCTGCAAGGCGCGCCGCCTCATGCCTTCTTCCGCCCGCTCGAGCCGTTCGCGGCGACAGTAGAGCCAGGTCAAGTCGTCGATCTGCTTTTCCCAGAGCGCGTCGCCGGGAGTCAGGGCGCTCATGAGTTCCTGCTTCAAGTTTTCGAATTCTTGCGGGTCCTCGCCCAGCGCGAGCATGGCTTGGCGCCGGTTTTCGTCGCTGACGTATCCACCGTGCTTCAAGGCATTGAGCTTGGAGTTCTGCTTGGCGGCGGGGCTGCGCGGTCCGGTGGAATGCTGGGCATTCTGGCGCGCAGCGGCGAGCAACTGGGGCGTAAGTTGGGGTGATTTGCGTAAAGACATAGTTCCTCCTGGGACGGGTTGTTAGCTTAGCGAGGAAAGGACTTCCCCGCGGCTTGGGCTTTTCACATGAGTAGGCTACCACAGCGGCGGGGCGTCGTCAAGAGACAATATGTTCACACGTGTAGCCCAGGAC
>JBAVYG010000567.1:0-1658 GCA_049698675.1 Terriglobia bacterium | reverse complement strand
GGGTAAACTGCGCGAGGAATCTGGCTCTGGAAGCAAAGGAAGTACGAGATTCCTCGCTTCGCTCGGAATGACACGTTGCTAAGTTCCTCATGCTACGCTCACCGGCTTCTTCTCGACCGGGCAGTAGCCCAGTTTCAAGTGCGCTTCGAATTCAGGCCGGAACTTCTTCAGGATGCTGATGGTGGGCATTGCCGCCGCATCTCCGAGGGGACAGAGCGTTTTGCCCAGCATGTTGTACGAAACGTCCAGAGCGGTGTCCGGATCTTCCGGCAGTCCGGCGCCAGCGTGGAATCGTTCGAGCAGCAACTTCAGCCATGCTGTTCCCTCACGGCAGGGGATGCACCAACCGCAAGATTCGTGGGCGTAGAACTTCATGATGCGGTGGGCGATTTTCACCATGCATGTTTCTTCGTCCAGAACTACGACTCCGCCGGAGCCCAGCATCGAGCCGATTTTGGCCACGGCGTCGAAGTCCATGGCAACGTCAACTTCGTCAGCCGTCAGCACGGGGCAAGAAGAACCGCCGGGAATCACAGCCTTCAACTTCTTTCCGCCCAGCACGCCGCCGCCTACTTCCTCGATCATGCGCCGGAGAGGAAAGCCCATCGGCAGTTCATAGACTCCAGGCCTTTCAATGTGGCCGCTCAGGCAAAAGAGGCGAGTGCCGCCGTTCTTGGGCGTTCCCAGCTTGGCGTACCATTCCGCGCCGTTCAGGATGATATGTGGGACGTTGGCCAGCGTCTCGACGTTATTGATAATTGTCGGGCCTTCGTAGAGTCCCACGATAGCAGGGAAGGGAGGCTTGATGCGTGGGTACCCGCGCAGTCCTTCGAGCGAATTCAAGAGCGCTGTTTCCTCGCCACACTCATAGGCGCCCGCACCCGTGTGAGTGCAAAGGTCAAAATCAAAACCCGTTCCCAGGATGTTCTTTCCCAGCCACCCGCGTGTATAGGCCTCTTCCAGGGCACGGTCAACGATGTCCTTTAAATAGCGGTATTCTCCCCGGATGTAGATATAACCTTGGTGGGACCCGATGGCAAAGCCGGCGATGACACTCCCCTCGATCAGTTGGTGCGGATCGTATTCGAGCAATGGCCGGTCCTTGCAGGTTCCCGGCTCGCTCTCATCCGCGTTGCAGATAACGTACTTGGGCTTGGCGGATTGTTTGGGTACGAAACTCCACTTCATGCCGGTGTTGAAGCCGGCCCCACCGCGCCCTCGGAGGCCGGAGTTCTTCATCTCGTTGATGACCGCGTCCGGTCCCATTTCGAACGCCTTCTTCAAGGCTTTGTAGCCGTCATGCTGGAGATAGACGTCAATCGAGGTCGAGTTGGGGATACCAAACCGCTGGGTGAGAACCTTCACCTCCAGCGGCGATCCTTTGGCGTAATTTTGATAATCAGACATGTATTCGTGGTCCGTACTAGGGCGTCATCACGTAGCAACCGTTCCGTTCTTGAATCGCATCCCCCTCACCCCCGGCTCCTCTCCCCTAAGCTGATCTTTCCCCATGTCTTCGGCTGGACACAGGGAACAGTAGTCAGAATACTAGCCCTCTCCCTTGGGGAGAGGGTGGCGAGCGTAGCGAGCCAGGTGAGGGGTTACTTGGTCAGGTTGGCCCATCTGATCCCTCCTCCTTGTGCGACTGACCCCTCACC
>JBAVYG010000566.1:0-4126 GCA_049698675.1 Terriglobia bacterium | reverse complement strand
GGCGGCGGCGGAGGCTATTACGGATATCGGAGATGGGGTTCGGGTGGAGGCCTTGGAATCGTCGGGGTGGTGCTGATCATTTTGGTAGTCTTATACCTGTTCGGCGGATTCCATCTGACGCGTTGAGGTTTCCTGCTTTAAGGCCTTCCATGAGGAGGCTTTCCCGGTGAGGGCCAAGAATATAGGAGGAAGTCATGTCGCATAAGGTAAATCGTTGGAAGAACATTCTATTCGTTCCCGCATTAGGAGTATTGTTGCTGGCTGGTGGCGTAGCGCGCACGCAGGCGAGCGATAACGACCGCCAATGCGAGCAGCGTATCCACAGGGCCGAGGAAAAACTCCGAAAGGAAATTGACCGCCACGGTGAGCAAAGCCGCCAGGCGGAGAAACGTCGCCACGAGCTTGAGGAGGCAAAGAGGAGTTGCGGCGGCGACCGCGATAGGCACTAGGAGCGCCATTCTCCTCTTAGAAGTCAGTTTCGAGCTTTAGGGTACTTTGCTGATCAGTTGCGCAGGCGATGGGAGCTGCGAGGCGTTCCAACCTCCACCGAGCGCCTCGATCAACCCTCCGCTGGCCGTCATCTGCTGAATTCGAAGATTGACCGCAGTTTCCTGATTGGACAGCAATGCGGTTTGCGCGGTAAGCACATTCAGGTAAGGATCGATTCCCAATTTGTAGCGATCCTTGGCGATCGCGAGGCTTTTTTCCGCCGATTTGACCGCCGTGTCCTGATATTGAATCTCCACCGACAGGATGCGCAGCGACGCGAGGTTGTCCTCAACTTGCTGAAAAGCCGTTAGCACCGTCTGCCGATAGTTAGCCACGGTCTCGTCGTACTGGGCTCTGAATTGCTCCATCGTGGCCCGGCGCAACCCCGCGTCAAAAATGGTTTCCGCGGCTGCCGGGCCAACCGAGAAAAAGCGGCTCGGCCATGTGAACCAACTCGCGATTGCAGTGCTTTCGAGTCCTGCCGCTGCGCTTAACGTAACCGTCGGAAAGTATGCTGCTCTCGCAATGCCAATCTGGGCGTTGGCCTGAGCAACCAGGCGCTCTGCCTCGGCGATGTCGGGACGCCGCTCAAGAAGCTGGGACGGAACGCCGATGGGAATCGCCGGAGGGCTTGAGCTGAGCGGCTCGATGGGAATTGAAAACGTCGACGCCGGTTGGCCGGTCAGCATGGCGATGGCATGTTCAAACTGCGCCCGTTGGACGCCCAGAGCGGCATCCTGTGCTTGTGTAGCTTCGAGTTGAGTCTCAGCTTGCGCCACGGCCTCCTCCGTGCCGATGCCCGTCTCGTACAGAGCCCTGGTCAGATCGAGAGACTGTTGAAAAGCAATCACGGTGGAATCCAACAACTGCTTTAACGCATCCTGTCCGCGAAGTTGAAAGTAATCCACAGCAACATCCGCTTGGACTGTGACGCGGGTATTCTCGAGATCCGCCGCGCTGGCCTGCGCTCCATAGGCAGCCGATTTGATCGTGTTCCGGATACGGCCGAACAAGTCCGGCTCCCATGTCGCATCAAACGGGAGGGTATAGTCAGTAAATGTACCGGTTGAGGAAGATGTGGAACCTCCCGCTTTGCCACTGGATAACTTGGCCGACGGCCGTTGCACGGTAATGGCTGGGTTGGTCGTCACTCGAGGGAAAAGCTGGGATCGAGCTTCCTTGACCAGGGCGCGCGCTGCAAAAAAGCTTGCCGCAGCAGCGGCGATGTTTTGGTTTGAAACATTAACCTTTTCTTCCAGCACATTCAACTGAGGATCGTTGAAAATCTCCCACCATTTACCGCGAAGCGCATCATCTTTGGGCTGCGCCACTTTCCAACCCTCCGTATTTTTGTAATCGGCGGGAGTGAGTTCCTTGTATGCCGCAGGGGTATCCGCGGTCGGTGTGTGGTACTTTGGGCCGACCGTGCACCCTGCCAGGAGGCAAGACGTCACGGCGAGACACATTCTGGCTCTTGGATGGAAAGAAGTCATAATCTTATGTACCCCCTAATCCGCCCTTCCAAACCCGTGGTGAAAAATCCGGGATAGCGACATCCATTGTTTGTAGCGCCGCCGTCCCGGCGGCATTTTCCGCTGCCGGCAAGATGCCGGCGCTACTCTCCCCTTAAACTGCAGCGCTGGGGGCTGGTCCGGCCCCACGGTCAAGGATAAGGATGTCGTGCTGCTTTCCGCGCATCCGTAGCCGCAGCCGGTCGAACGCCAAATAGACGACCGGCGTTGTATAGAGCGTGAGCAACTGACTCAAGATCAGCCCTCCCACAATCGTGATGCCCAGGGGCCGGCGGAGCTCATACCCCATGCCCGTCCCCAGCGCCAAGGGCAGAGCGCCCAATAACGCCGCCATCGTGGTCATCAGGATCGGACGGAAGCGCAACATGCACGCTTCAAATATCGCGTCGGCTGGGCTCTTTCCCTCCTCGCGCTCTGCCTGAAGAGCGAAATCGATCATCATGATGGCGTTCTTTTTTACGATTCCGATCAGCAGCACAATGCCAATGATGGAGACGATATTCAGATCCTCATTAAAGAGCAGCAATGCGAGCATCGCGCCTACGCTCGCCGACGGTAAACTCGAGATGATGGTCAGTGGATGGACCAGGCTTTCGTACAAAATACCGAGAACGATGTACACTGCCAGCAGCGCCGTGAGAATCAGCACGGGCTCGGTGCCAAGGGACTGCTGGTAGGCCAGCAGCGTGCCGGCAAAAAAGCCTTGCAGCGTGGAAGGCGCGCCGAGCCGCTTTTGCATCTGGCTGATGCTCGATGTGGCATCGCTCAAAGACACGTTCGACGCGAGGTTAAAGGACACGGTGACCGAGGGGAATAAGCCCGTATGGTTGATGGCCAGTGGTGTTGTGTTGGCCTGGCCTTTGGCCACCGCGAGCAGCGGGATGTTCCTGCCGCTGGACGTAAGAAGGTAGATGTCTTTCAATCCCTCCGGGCTTTGCCAATACTGGGGAGCAACTTCCAGCACCACGTAATACTGATTTAACTGCGTGTAGATGATGGACACTTGCGATTGGCCGAATGCGCCATATAACGCCGAGTCGAGCGACTTTGCGGTAAGGCCGAGCTTTGCCGCAGTGACGCGATCATAGCTCATCATCTCATCCAGACCGCCATTCTGCTGGTCTGAGCTTACGTCCTGAAGACCTGGCAGGCGCTTCATCGCACTCTGGAGGATCGGTCCCCACTTGGAAAGATCCTGCACCGTATCGGTTTGAATCGTGTACTGGTACATCGCATTACCGGACCGGCCGCCGATGCGCAGATCTTGCACGGGTTGGAGGAAGGCAGAAGCCACCGGCAGACGGTTCAATTTGGGGCGCAAGCGGTCGATGACCTGAGCGGCACTGACGTTGCGCTCCGCCAGCGGCTTGAGCGCAATGTTGAGGGAGCCGGTATTGGTCGCCCCACCGCCGCCACAAAACCCCGTCACATTGGCGACGGCGGGATCATTCTTGATCACGCCGACGATCTGCTGAATGGCGTTGTTCATCGCCGGGAAGGATGAATCCTGCGGCCCTCGCACTCCACCGGAGATCGCTCCCGTGTCCTCCACCGGGAAAAAGCCCTTGGGTATCTTGTAGATCAGCACGACATTGAGCGCGATGGTGAGGAAGAGTACGCTGAGGGTAAGGACCGGATGGTCGAGCACCCAATGCAGGGTGCGACGATACAACGACAGCACCCCGTCAAAGACCTTTTCGCTGGCCGTGAAGATGCGGCCATGTTTTTCCGCGCGCTCGTTTTTCAACAGGTAGGCGCACATCATGGGCGTGGTGGTCAGTGAGATGATCATGGACACGAGAATGGCCGTCGAGAGGGTGACGGCAAACTCGCGGAAGAGACGGCCCACGATTCCGCCCATCAACAGAAGAGGGATAAAGACGGCAATGAGCGAAATGCTGATGGTGAAGACGGTGAACCCGATTTCTTTCGCGCCCTTCAGCGCCGCGGCAAAGGGCCTTATGCCGTTTTCCAGATGGCGCGTGATGTTTTCCATCACCACGATGGCATCATCGACCACAAATCCCGTGGATATGGTCATGGCCATCAGCGAGAGGTTATCGAGGGTATATCCGAACATATACATCACGGCGAACGTGCCGATC
>JBAVYG010000565.1:0-5024 GCA_049698675.1 Terriglobia bacterium | reverse complement strand
GCCTCGGATTCTCCTCGGCGTGGGAGAAGAGGGCGGGGGGCCTATCTACCCGACAGGCTCGGGAGTTCCCTCCCGGCCTCAGCGCAGATCGGCCTCCGCCGCCGGACACCGCTAACTCCAGGGACTGTTTTACACCCGAAATCAACGGCCAAGGTAAGATACAAGTGCGGAAAGCCAAGCTGTTCGTGAGCCATTTTGGTACCCCTGGCGGGGTCTTGACCTTCTCCGCCAGTTCCGCGCCGTGACCTTTGTCTCTGGCTTTTAACTTGTCATTGGCCAGCCGCGGCCGCCACAAAAGGCCGGGTCCCCGGCGCGGAATATCGATGACAAGTATTCGATCCTTCGAGGCGGTGTTCAAGCCCCCACCTCGTGTTCCCGCCGAAAGAGGATCTTGATGTCCTCCCTCCAGCCGTCATTGATTCCCACCTGAATGATGCGGATGGCCGGATCCAGATATCGGAGCATTCGCCCGGTGGTGGAATGGAAGCGAAAGGCGGGGGAAACCAGATAGACCAAAGGCGTAGAATCGGCGAGTTCGATTCCCGGGAAATAGCCGAATTCCTGAAACTGGCCACGCTCCTGCAGCCACTTGACGCGCAGCCAGTAGTCGAGACCCTGGAGAGGAAGGTTGATATCCTCCTGTACTTTCAACTCCAGCACGGCAAGGCGACCGCTTCGCGTTGCCAAGAGAATATCGATTACTCCCCTATCCATTCCCGAAAATGCCGGGACCTGGGGATAGATACAGGTGGGCAGGAGAGCCGGGTCAAGCTTGGTGACATCCCGCACCACCATACTTTCGAGCCAGCGCTCGGACTGGAGTCGGCAGAGGTCACTTGAGGAATTTGGGCTTTCTGCGCAGCGAACACTCAGCGCCGTCTCCAGGAACTGACGAAGTTCGGCATGATTGCCTTCCTCGAGTCGGCGGGCATTGCCCGGCAGGCCAAAAGTAATGCGCGGCGCCAGCAAACCCTCGATGCGTGCCACCTCCAGGCCCAGGACCCGAATCGAGAGCGCCGCCGCAGCAGGGTCTGCTACCACGTCAACCTTGGCGAGGAGTTCACCCAGCAGCCGCGAAAGCAGCTCGCGATGGCGCTCGACCAGGTCTGCGGCCAGCCGGCGCGGGGTGAGTCGCGTTGCGACGTTGCCGTAATCCCTCCAATCGATAACGCTTGGCCGCTCCTCCTTCACGGACCACTCGAGAATCTCCACCTGCACGGCGCGATGGTTGAGGTAAGCGGCGCGATGCGCGCTCGTTTCCGCCGTCTGGGGCGGAAAGATCAGTTTCAATCCCGGGTAAGTGACGCGGTCGGAGCGGCTGCGCAGCCAATCCAGCCAGATCAGTCCGAAGGCCAAGGCCGCGTCGGCAGCGGCGGGGGATTCACTTTCTCCCAGGCCCAGAAAAGCCCAGGCTGTCCGGCCCTGCCGGGCCACACCCCTCGTGTACCACGCCGAGAACGAGTGTTCCCGGTCAGATCGGTGACTGACGCGCTCCAAGCTCCAGCCTGGGTATTGCCGTGAAAGCAGGGCGAGCAGTTGTTTCTGGAAGCTCGCGCGCGCCGGCGCCTTATCGGCAGCCGGGACGCGATGCGCCTCGCGGAATTCCAGAGTAATGGTTTCGCGACCTGCCGCCTTGCGCGCGAACAGGCCCAGCCGCTCAGCGTCGCGGTAGGCGATATCCTCCACCCGGCGACTCACCGAGCGCGCGGCGTTCCAGGCCGCAAAAATCAGCTTGCCGAATTCCACCGTCAGGCGCCACTCGCTGGCGGATAGGTCAAAGAGCTCTACCTCATCTTCCACCACCACGGGATGACGGAGAGACTTGATGAAGAGTTCGATTTCGTCCCGCAGTTGGTGAAGAGATTCGCGCTCGCGTGCGCTTGGCATGGCGGTACCGTAGTGTCGAGGAAGACTTTGTGTTGTGTCATTCCGAGCGCAGCGAGGAATCTCGCCCTGCACTGACTCGTGGGAAAAAGAACCAGAGCGAGATTCCTCGTTGCGCTCGGAATGACACCGAACTTTGATTCAGGGCTGTGCTCACATCATGACACCGGCGGATGATCCAGGGTCGTTTCAGTCGCCGGATCGTAATAGAGCTTCTTACCCTCCCAGAAGGACTGTGCTGCCGCAGTGCACGCCAGCGAGTGCGCGTAGCCGTCGCTAACGGTGGAGTGCGGTTGCTGGCGACTCCGCAGGCATTCGAACCAGTTTTCCATGTGGTGCAGGTCGAGGTCTCCCAATCCCCTTGGCGGCAGCGCCTTGTCCCCGGGAAGCAAGACCTCTCTTTCGGCGCGTAGCTGGTCGATATCAGGGTTATCTTCGTGATTTCCTTTCTCTTCCACCAGTTTATATCGGGGGCTACCTTCGCCGCCGGTGTTCATCAGGGTCGCCTTCTTTCCCATATATCGTGTAAAGCTGGGCGCATCGTTACCAAAGCTGGTTGAGTAACTGACCATGAACCCCTTGGAATATTCGAGCAGCGCCTGGAACGTGTCCGGATTCTGGCGGCCGTCTCGCCAGGCAAAGATCCCCCCGTGGGCCACCACGGACCGCAAATACCTGTCACCCATAAACCAGTGGACAAGGTCGATGGCGTGGCTCATCCATTGGTCGGCGATGCCACTGGAGAACTCCTTGTAGAGCCGGAATTCAAAGTAGAGTTGCGGGTCGAAGGGACGAGGCGGCTTGGTCATCAGCCACTTGCGCCAGTCGGTGTCTTCTGCCCGGAGTTGTTTCACTTCCGGCCGCCCCCGCCATCGCGGCCCATGATAGTTCCACACGATTTCCACCTTGCTCACCTCGCCCAGGGCCCCCGTCTGGATGAGTTCGCATGCCGCCTGCGGGTACGGTTCGCTGCGATGCTGCGTGCCCACCTGCACAACCCGTCGCTCTTGCAGCACCGCATCGCGCGCCGCCTTGACCTCCTCCAGCACGTTCCCCATGGGCTTCTCCACGTAGGCATCTTTCCCGGCCTCGGCAACGAGCTTCAGGATAGGGGAATGCGAATGTTCGGGCGTGGAAATCAGAACCGCATCAACATCCTTCAAAAGCAGAAGATCCTCGAGATACTGGAACTGTCGCGGCGGCCTGCCGTAGTAAATCTTATTGGCCAAGACCGCTTTCTCCCGATTCACTTTCCAGAGGTCGCAGACGGCGGTCATCTCAACGTTATGTTTCGCCCTCAGCCGGGAGACAATCCAATCCAACTCGCCCCCGCGACTCCCAATTCCAATGTGCCCCAGTGAGACTCGATCGTTGGCGCCCACGATGCGCCCATAGGAAGCTGCCGTGGCCCCCAGGGCGGTCCCGGCCAGCATCGAAGCAGTGCGATTGAGAAACGACCTGCGGTTGATGGTGTTTTCCGGCTTGTCAAGCATCGTATCCTCCGTGGGTTGAGGTTGGGGAACATCTTACACCAGCCCGAGAAGCAGCAGGCGACAATTGATCGGGAATCCCCCTCCTTGGTTAAGGAGGGGCCAAGGGGTGGTTGGCCTGCGCGCTTGCTCTCGTATCCACCACCCCCCGACCCCCTCCTCAGCCGAGGAGGGGAGCCATTCTCATGGCGGGCGCCGAGAGAAAAGCGCGTTCCGGCGGTTATCCCGAGGCTGGCTTACTTGCTGGGGATGCGGGGGAAGGAGCGCGGGATGATGCCTATTCCTTCCTTCACCGTGATGATCTGGTTGATGGGGAGGTTGGTGAGCTTGTCCACGGTTCCGCTGGGCCAGGTGATTTCCAGCCGTTCGATGCTCTTGCGCTGTCCCAGGCCGAAGTGGACGCGCGGATCCTGGGCGGACATGTAACTCATGCCGCCTTTCCTCTGCTGGTATTGAGTAAATCCCTCGGAAACCAGTTTCAGCGCCGCGCCCACGCCGTCGCGATTCGACTTGGTCCCTACGAGCATCACTTCCAGCCAGTTGTTCGCGTTGCCGCCGTCGTTACGCAGGAGCTGGGGATAGCCCCCGCTCACGGAAATGGCGATGTCCAGATCGCCGTCGTTATCGAAGTCGGCAACCGCCGAGCCGCGTCCCACGACGGGCTTCATGAAGTCCGGACCCAGGAGTTCCGAAACCTTCTCGAATTTCCCCTGGCCGAGGTTGCGGAACATGAGCTTGGGTTCCATGAAGGTCTCTTCGCTGTGGTAAAGGCTGATATTATCCAACATTGATCCATTAACTTGGAATATATCAACCCAGCCGTCGTTATCGTAGTCAAAAAGCTTTGTGCTGACCCCGCTCAGCAAGGTCGCTTTGTTTCCCATGGCGGAGCTGTAGGTCGCGTCGTCGAACGTCTGGTCGTGATTGTTGTGATAGAGGCGGTTCAACTCGAAATCCAGGTGGGTCACGTAGATGTCGAACCAGCCGTCCCCGTCCCCATCCACGTCCGCGGCGTCGGTGCCCATGCCGGCCTCGTATCTCCCGTCTTCGCTGGCCGCCACTCCGGACATGAAGGAAATATCCTCAAACGTCCCGTCCTTCTTGTTGATGAAGAGGGAATTCGGCCAGGTGTCGTTGGCCACGAAGACGTCCGTCCAGCCGTCATTGTTGAAGTCCGCGAGCACCACGCCCATGCCTTTGACCTCGGGGATGCCGATCCCCGATTTCTCGCTCACGTCGGTGAACGTGCCGTCGTGGTTGTTGTGGTAGAGCTTCAGCCGCAGCCCGCGATAGTTGTCCGGATGGCAGTAAGCGCGGTAGCCGGGCCGGTGCTCGCCGCAATAGAGGTTGTTCTTGGGCGACCAGTCAATGTAGTTGCAGACCAGCAGGTCGAGATACCCGTCCTTGTCGTAATCGAACCAGCCCGCGCTGGTGGACCACTGGCCCTCGTCAGCGACGCCGGCTTTGGCGGTCACGTCTGTGAAGGTGCCGTTCCCGTTATTGTGGTAAAGGATGGCCCGGCCGTAGCCGGTGACGTAAAGGTCGGGATAGCCGTCGTTGTCGTAGTCGCCCACCGCCACGCCCTGCCCGTAGAGGCCCTCGGCGCCCACACCAGCCTTTTCCGTCACGTCCGTAAAGGTCCCATCGCCG
>JBAVYG010000564.1:0-3935 GCA_049698675.1 Terriglobia bacterium | reverse complement strand
GGCACGACGGGCACGCCGGCCTGGATAGCAAGGTAAAAGCTGCCGGACTTGAACGGCCCCATCTTTCCGTTACGGCTCCGGTGACCTTCAGGAAACAGCATGACAGAGCTTCCAGCACGGATTCTCTTCGCCGCCTCGTCCAGGCTCCTGATCGCCTCCCTTGGGCGTTCCCTGTCCACGGGGATGTGTCCGGAGCGCTTCAGGTGCCAGCCCATGAAAGGCATTCTAAACAACGAACGCTTGGCGACAAAACGAAACTGGACAGGCAAATTCACGAAAAGGATGGGAATGTCCATCGCGCTTTGGTGATTCGCGCAATAGATGGCGGACTTTCGGGGATTCAGGTTTTCAACCCCCTCCACCCGAGTCCGGATGCCACTCGTGGTCAAAATCAGCCAGGACCAGAGTCGCGCGAAGGCGTGTTGCCATCGGCCGGTGTCATCCAGCAGGGAGGCGAAAAGCGAAAGGGTTCCGCAGACCGCGGTGTAGAAGTAAATCAGAAGATTGGTGAACAGGAGGGAGCGCAGATAGCTCAGGTAATACAGGAGGCCATGGGGTTTGAGGACGTCTTTGGTTGGGTTTGTTCGGGTTGTCTCCATGGCCGGATCAGGCGAGTCCCACGGCGGGGGCGGGGCTGGAGTGGTTGGCAAGCTGAAGTTGACCTTCCAGGAGCGCTTTCTTGACGGCCCCCACCAAGAAGAGGGAACCAATAACCATCACCGCATCTTCGTGGGAGCTTGCCTGGCAGGCACGCGCCACCGCCCGGCAGGGCTCTGGCTCGATGACCAGCCGCTCGGGATGAAACCGCGCCGCCGCTAAGATCTCTTCCGCAGTGGCCGCGCGCGGGACCTGGGGACGCGTCAGATAGACTTCCTCAGCCAGGGGAAACAGGATTTCGCTGATCTCGCCTATCGCCTTGTCCCGCATCGATCCATAAACCAGTCGCAAGCGCCGACCCCCCAGCTCTTCCTGGATAAACTCCGCCAGCACCCGAGCCGCCGCCGGATTATGCGCGCCGTCGAGCAAAACCAGCGGATGGTCCAGAACCTTTTCCAGCCGCCCCGGCCAAGCCGTGCTTTGCAATCCTTTGATGATTGCCGAGCGGGTCATTTGGAAACCATCCTGGCTCAGCCGCCACGCCGCCGTCACCGCCGCCACCGCGTTCTTCACCTGAAACTTCCCCAGCAAGGGAGAACTGAGACTGGCGAAACAGTCCGCATCCAGGCAAAGATTGAACAGGTAATGCCCCTGCAAGCTTTGTAAACCCCACAGCCGGCCAAAATGGCCCGCCTGGAGTAATTCCGCCCCCAGTTCCGCGCAGCGCTGCCGGATCACCTCGGCAGCTTCCACTTGTTCACAACCCGATACCACGGGGGTCCCAGGTTTGATCACCCCCGCCTTCTCGCGCCCAATGGCGGCCAGAGTGGACCCGAGGAATTCCACGTGGTCAAGCCCTATGTTGGTGATCACTGCCACGCGGGGCTCCGTAACGTTGGTGGCGTCCAGCCGGCCTCCCATGCCCACCTCCAGCACCACGAAATTTGCTCCCACCTGGCCAAAATAATGAAAACCGGTGGCCGTCAGGAACTCGAAGAAGCTCGGTAACTGCCCCAGCCTCCTCTGCTCCAGCAAGCCTTCTACAACTTGCCGGACTTCGGTGAAGGCCCGCGCGAAATCGTCATCGCCGATCTCCCCTCCGTTCACCCGGATTCGTTCGTTGACCCTGACGAGATGCGGAGAAGTGTAAAGACCGGTGCAATAACCGGCCTCGCGCAGCATGCTGGCCAGCATGGCCGCCGTGGACCCTTTCCCATTCGTGCCCGCCACAATGGCGGTGGGATATTTCAGGTGGGGATTTCCCAGACCGGCAAGAACTTGGGTTATCGTTTCCAACCCCCACTGCTGGCCGTGCATTTCCTGGCCGAGGCTGTCCAGATATTTTAGGCAATCGGAGTAATTCATCCAGTTATCTTAGGAGTCAGAAGTCAGGAGTCAGAATGAAGTATAAAGGGTAAAGGTTAAAGGGCAAAGGTTAAAGGTTACAAGGTGAATGTTGCCTTTATCCTTTATACTTTATCCTTTACACTTTATTCTGAGGTTCAGCCTTCCCACGCCCTTAACAAGCGGAAGGCTCGCGCCAGAAAGCCTTTCAACTCCTTGCGAGGAACGATAGCGTCCAACATGCCGTGGGCGAGCAAGAACTCGGCGCGCTGAAATCCCTCCGGCAATTTCTGCCGGATCGTCTGCTCGATAACTCGCGGCCCCGCGAACCCGATGAGGGCGCCTGGTTCCGCAATGTTGAGGTCGCCCAGCATGGCGAAGCTGGCCGTTACGCCGCCGGTCGTCGGATCCGTCAGAACTGAGATGTAGGGCTTTCGCACTTCATCCAAGCGAGCCAGCGCCGCACTGATCTTCGACATCTGCATCAGGCTGATGACCCCTTCCATCATGCGCGCGCCCCCGGAACAGGAAACAACCACCAGCGGCAGTTTTTTCGCGATGCACCGGTCTATCGCTCTCGTGACCTTCTCGCCCACGACCGCGCCCATGCTCCCGCCGATGAACTGAAATTCCATCGCACAGATGATGGCCGGCTGCCCCTCCAGTTGGCCCTCGCCGGTGATGAGGGCATCTTTCAATCCCGTGTTCTTTTCCGCTTGGCGCAGCCGGTCGCTGTACCTTTTGCTGTCCTTGAATTGAAGAGGGTCCGTGCTTGCCAGCCCGATATCATGCTCCTCGTACCGCCCTTCGTCGAAGAGCATTTCCAGGCGGGCGCGTGAGCCCATTTTGAAATGGTGGTTACATTTGGGGCAGCAGAGCAGGCTGTTCTCCAGATCCTTCTTCCAAAGAATCTGTTTGCAGTCGTCGCACTTCACCCAGAGCCCTTCGGTCTGGATGCGCTTCTCCTTGGGCGATTCGATCGGCTGCTTTTCTTTACGAAACCAAACCATGATTTGTATTGGTCCATTGGTTCATTGAGTCATTGGTTCATTGAAAGACACTGTAATTCGTCAGCGTAGAGATGATTCAATGAATCAATGGATCAATGAATAATTCCTTTAATACTCGATTCCCCTTTGGGCCAAGATTCCCTTCTGGTATGGATGCTTCACTTCCCGCATTTCAGTGACCAAGTCAGCCAGTTCCACGATCGAAGGATGCGCATTGCGCCCGGTCAGGATGACATGGACCATTTCAGGTTTTTTCCTCAGTGCGTCCGCCACTACACCCGGATCAAGCATCTTGTAACTGATGACGTAATTGATTTCGTCAAGGATGACCAAATCATATTGGCCACCAAGGATGTTCTCGCGGGCGAATTCCCACGCCTCTTGCGCCAATCGGATGTCCTCGGGGTCAGGCTTTTCCACGCCTACCTTCACAAAGCCGCGCCCCATGGGCAAGATCTTGAAACGGTCCTCACCGAGCATGCGGGCCGCCTCGAGCTCCCCGTAATGCCAGGAGCCCTTTATAAATTGTACCATCAATACCTTCATTCCCTGCCCTACGCAGCGTAGCGCAGTCCCCAGGGCCGCCGTAGTCTTTCCCCTGCCGGGTCCGGTGTTGACGATAACTAATCCCTTGCGAGTTTCCGGCAATCGCACCTCTTTCGCGCTAGCGCGGGTACGGGTATCCGCGCAGGATGGTGAATCCACGGTAGATTTGCTCTAGCAAAAGCGTCCGCGCCCAATCGTGCGTCAGCGTCATTCGCGAAAGGGCCAGAAGGACATCCGCTTCCTTTCGGAAGGCTGCGGAAAACCCTTCGGGCCCTCCAATCAGGAAGACAAGTTCACGGGTTCCTCGCAAAGCCTGTTGCCCAAGCCATTCGGCAAATTCTGCGGAACTCCACTCCCGGCCTCGTTCGTCCAAAAAAACCTTGGTGGACTCACGGATTTTTTCGAGCAGGTTCCGTTCGCTGGGAGAGAGCTTGACCC
>JBAVYG010000563.1:0-7754 GCA_049698675.1 Terriglobia bacterium | reverse complement strand
AAGTAGCTCTGTTTTCATAAACATTCCGGCTTCACTGGAAAGTTTTCCACAGCGGTCCTTTGTTTTCAATGACATTCCAGCTTTGTTCGTTCAAAAAAAGAGTTCTTTTCGAATTGCCATTGGGTATTGACAGTTGGCGGCTGAAAGAATGCGCCTGCCAATAAGTCGCATTTCCTAAGCGCGCGCGCTTTTCCCGTCGGGTTGGGTTCTTGCGGGGTGTTCCCCACCATAAACATACGCTAGGATTGTAGCTTACAAGCGGGCGTCTGTCAAGCACTCATTGTGGGGCATTTAGTCTTGGGGGCGCGATGCCTCCATCTGCCGTGGCAACGCGCCTTGGAGTGCGTAGCGCAGAGTTTGTGCCTTTCAAACTCTGCGGCTCTTGATATGATAAACGTTCTCTCGCTGTTAACGTATAGGTTCGGCGACTGATGCTCCGAATTCCATGCAGGAAGACCGCTGCCGCCTTGAACCTGGGCCTTAGAGTCTGTGTCTTATTGCCAATTCGATTCTTACGCTGCTGATGCTCTGAGGCTATTGCTGCAAAGGGCTGTTGGACCGTGGCGGTCCCCTACCCTCCAGGAAGGGCGTTTTTCGGGCAGAATCCGTTGAGGTGCCCGCGATCACTGTTCCCGCACGCTGGCAAGCGCCTGAGAGTAGCTCAAAACCCGTCCTCCATGCTGCTGCTGATAAGCTTCAGCTTCTTGCGGCGACTTGAATGCCACTAGGGTGGGCAGGCAGCGATCAAACTCGCGCATGGAAACACCGTGGGGTTCGCGCGTCATTGGCTGGTCACCGTGCGTGCAATACTGCAAGTCACCACCCTCAACATAGGTGGCGGATTCCGCCGTAACACTCTCACCCGTATTCACGTCCGTGGCCCAGGCCTGACCCGTGTTTCCCTGCTCCTGATTTACCTGGGCATGCATGCCGCAGCGCGGGCAGCATGCCGCCACCACGTGGTCGCCAACTTTCAATCGGTAGGCGGTAACGGGATGCACCATGCGGTCGCAGAACGGGCACATCCCCGCCGTCTCGCGCTTCTGTTCGTACCGATAGGCAAAAAAGCTAGTGACCCCGATCGCGACCAGCGCGACGAGCGTTACAACGATTTCGCGGGCTTTCATGGTTTCCTTCCGGGGGCCCCAAGGGTCCTCTATAGTTTAACCCTGTCCGTTGTCCGTAGCCAGTCGTCCGTGGCAAAAGGCCGGTGCTGCCCTAACAAAGGAAAACTGACAGCGGACCACGGGCAAGTTCCAGAATAGTTCCCATTATCCCTCATGGGGCTTGCTCAAACTCGGCTTCACCTCAAAATTCCACTTCCACACCGCATAAATCGCGGGGTAAACCAGTAGCTCCAGTATAAAGGAAGTGAAGATTCCGCCGACCATGGGGGCGGCGATGCGCTTCATCACGTCCGCTCCCGTGCCGGTGGACCACATGATGGGGAAGAGGCCCATGAACATGCACCCCACGGTCATCACCTTGGGGCGAACGCGCGCGGCCGCGCCGTGCACAATGGCGTCCTGCAAACCTCTATAGCTCGTCAGCAACCCCGCCTGCTTCCAATGTTCATAGGCGAGGTCGAGATAGAGCAGCATGAAGACACCGGTCTCCGCGTCTACGCCCATCAAGGCGATCAAGCCCACCCAGACAGCGATGCTCATGTTGTAACCGAGCCAATGAAGCAGCCAGATGGCTCCCACCGCGGAAAACGGCACTGCCGCGAAGACTATGAGCGTCTTCACCAACGACCGGGTGTTGAGGTAGAGGAGGATGAAAACCAGGAAAATGGTGATCGGAACCACCAGCTTCAGCCGTTCGCGCATGCGCTGGAGGAATTCGTACTGGCCACTCCAGCTCAAGCTGTAGCCGGCGGGCAGATGCGATTCCACCTGGCCGCGCACCAGGCGTTGTGCTTCCTCCACATAGCTCCCGAGGTCGCGCCCTGCCACGTCGACGTAAACGTATCCGCTCAGCAAACCGTTCTCATCCCGAATCATGCTAGGTCCCTCCACCAGGCGAATGTCCGCAAGCTCGCTGATGGGTATTTGAGCTCCGGAAGGCGTGGCCACGAGGACTCGCTGGAGCGAGCCTACGTTGCTGCGATAATCGCGCAGATAACGCACGTTGACCGAATAGCGCTCGCGGCCCTCAACGGTGGTGGTGACGTTCTCTCCCCCTACCCCTGACATGATGTAAGCCTCTACGTCGTCCACCGTCAGACCGTAGCGGGCCAGTTGGTCGCGCCGCAGATTGAAATCCAGAAAATAGCCGCCACTCACGCGCTCAGCGTAAACGCTGCGGGTGCCCGGCACGCGTGCCAGGGTACGTTCAATCTCCTCGCCAATCTGCTGGATCTTGTTGAGGTCCGCGCCCAGCACCTTTACTCCGACGGGCGTGCGGACGCCGGTGGTGAGCATGTCCACGCGGTTGCGGATGGGCATGGTCCAGGCGTTGGTAGTGCCGGGGATGCGGAGGGCACGGTCCATTTCATCCACCAGGTCGTCCTGCGAAATACGGTCGGGCCAGATGTGGCGCAATATTTTCTGCAACCATTCCGGGGCGCGCGCGGAGTACCACTGAGGCTTCTTCCGCCATTGGTCTTGTGGCTTCAGGAGCACCGTGGTCTCCACCATGGAAAGCGGCGCAGGGTCCGTAGAAGTCTCCGCGCGCCCGGCCTTACCGAATACACGCTCGACTTCCGGAAAGGTCTTCAGCAGGCGATCCTGGATTTGCAGCAGCCGTTGCGCTTCCGAGAGAGATATCCCTGGCAGCGTCGTGGGCATATAGAGCAATGTCCCCTCATTGAGCGGGGGCATGAATTCCGAACCCAACCGCTGGAACACCGGAACCGTCAGCACCACGGTGGCAATGGCCAAACCGATCACGACCCAACGCAGGCGCACGGCCATTTCAACAACCGGGCGGTACAGCTTGATCAGCACACGGCTGATGGGGTGCGTCTCCTCCGGGTGGATTTTCCCCACCAGGACGGCGTTTACAATGCGGGCCAAAAAGCGCGGGCGGAACTTAAACTCCGTGGCATGGGTGAAAAACAGCCGCATGGCGGGGTCGAGTGTGATCGCGAGCACCGCGGCGATGGCCATGGAAAAGTTCTTGGTGAAGGCGAGCGGCTTGAAGAGTCTTCCTTCCTGCGCTTCCAGGGCAAAGATGGGCATAAACGAGACCGCGATGACCAGGAGGGAAAAGAAACTTGCCGGCGCGACTTCCTGGATCGCCTCGATGATCACCGTGTGGTAGTCACGTTTGCGGCCTTCTGCTTCCCAGATCTCCAGCTTCTTGTGGGTTTGTTCCACCACCACTATGGCTGCGTCCACCATGGCCCCGATGGCAATGGCGATTCCCCCCAGCGACATGATGTTGGAAGAAACTCCAATCGCCTTCATCGGTGCGAAGGCAATCAGAACCGTTATCGGTATGGTCAAAATCGGAATCAAGGCGCTGGGGATGTGCCAGAGGAAGATGAGAATCACCAGGCTGACGATGGCGATTTCTTCGAAAAGCGTGTGCTTCAGTGTGTCAATCGAGCGCAAGATGAGTTCGGACCTGTCGTAGGTGGTAACAACCTTCACACCGGGAGGCAGCGAGGATTGGATTTGATCCAGTTTCATTTTTACCCGGTCAATCACGCTCAACGCGTTTTCGCCGGAACGCATGATCACCACTCCACCCACCGCGTCACCCTTACCGTCCAGGTCCGCAATCCCGCGGCGAATGTCAGGCCCCAGCGTGACCTGGCCAATGTCCTTCACCGTGATGGGCACTCCCGACCGCGGATCGCCGCCCACGACAATGCTTCGAAGGTCCTCAAGCGAGCGCGCATAGCCACGCCCGCGCACCATATATTCGCGGCTCGCGAATTCCACCAGGCGTCCGCCCACGTCGTTGTTACTTGCGCGTACCGCCTCTACCACCTTCATCAAGGGAATCTTGTAAGCCGCAAGCTGGTTGGGATCGACTTGAATCTGGTACTGACGGACCAATCCGCCGATAGGCGCCACTTCCGCCACTCCTGGAACGCTTTCCAAGTAATAGCGCAGGTACCAGTCCTGATACGAACGCAGCGAGTCCAGGCTCTGCTTGCCAGTGGTGTCAACCAGCGCGTACTGAAAAACCCAGCCGATGGAAGTGGCGTCAGGCCCCAGCTCCGTCTGCACCCCGGAAGGGAGGCGCGGCGTGATTTTGGAGAGATACTCCAGCGTCCGCGAGCGCGCCCAATAGATGTCCGTCCCTTCGTCGAAAATGATGTAGACGTAGGAGTAGCCAAAATCGGAGAACCCACGAATGTCTTTTACGTGCGGCGCGCCGAGAAGTGCCGTGATGATGGGATACGTGACCTGATCCTCCATAATGTCAGGGCTGCGGTCCCAGCGCGAATAGATGATGACCTGGGTGTCGGAAAGGTCGGGGATCGCGTCAAGCGGTATGTTCTTAAGCGACCACCACCCGGCGGCCACCGCCACTCCTACCACCAGGAAGACTAGGAATTTGTTTCTTGCCGAAAAATCGATGATCTTGTGAATCATGAGTGTTGCTCCTGTCCACCCTGCCTCAACTGTTGCGCCGACCTTCCTGACCCTGTAGTGAGAAACACTGCACCCGATCGCTCATTGCTTATGAACCATCCCAGGTATCGTTTTCTTCTCGGTTGGCGGGGATGCCGCGGGGCCCGTGCCCTCCGTCGATTGCATTCCCTCCACCGACTGACGGAGGTTGCTTTCCGAATCGATCAGGAAGTTGGCGCGTGTCACGACTTGTTCACCAGCACGAAGCCCGCTGAGGATCACCGCGTAATCCCCCGTGCGCGTGCCCACCGTCACAGTGCGCGGTTCAAAGACGCCCTTTCCGCGATCGACGAATACGCGTTGATGCGCGCCCGAATCCAGCACAGCGTCAACGGGAACGGTCAGGCGACGCCCCAGGCCATGATGCAGTTCCACGTTTACGAACATCCCCGGTTTCAACTTCATGCCCGGGTTGGGAAACTCCATGCGGACGGTTATGGTTCGCGTGTCCGGCTTGACGGTGGGGGAAATGAAGGTGAGCCTTCCGCGCAAAGCAGCGTTCGGCAGTGCCTCGGTGGTGAGGACGGCTTCCTGCCCCAGGCTGACCGCGGGCTCATCGGATTCGTAAATTTCTCCCTCTGCCCAGATCGAGCTGAGGTCTACAAGCTGGTATATATCCATTTCCGGGCTGACGTATTGATTGGGGAACGCCTTGCGATCCACCACATACCCGGTGGCCGGTGAGTAAATGGTGATGTCGTGATTCGCCTTGCCCGATTGTTCGAGCTCGTGAATCTCCCCCTCGGTCAAATCCCAAAGTTCCAGCCGCCGCCGCGCCGCTTCCAACAACGATGCGCCCGCCGTGGCGATTTCCGGAAAAGAACTTTTGGCTAACGAGTCGCGAGCCTTTAGCGCCAGCAGGTATTCCTGTTCCGTGGCCAGCAGGTCAGGGCTGTAAAATGTGAACAGCGGATCACCTTGCTTCACTTGCTGCCACGTGTAATCGACGAAAACCTTTTTAATCCAGCCACTAGTTCTCACGTGGACGTGAAACAATCGCGTCTCGTCCATCGCCACCTGGCCGACGGAGCGGATGGTTTGGTCCAGCGCCCGGTATTCAGCCTTGGCCGTTGCGACCCCCATCATTTGCTGGCGCGCGGAACTGATCTCGACGCCTCCGGGTGGAAGCGCCGCGGCCGGCGTCTCGGAGGCATAGACCGGAACGAGCTTCATACCGTCCGGTGCGATCCCGGGCTTGTCTGAGTGATACGAGGGGTTCATGGCATCCTGGTAATAGAGAATCTTGCGTTCCCCGGGCTTCGGCTGTTCCGCCGTCTCGGAGGCATAAACCGGCACCAGTTTCATGCCGCAATCCGGCGCAATCCCGGGCTCGTCGGAGTGATACCAGGGATGCATCGGGTCCTGGTAGAAGAGAATCTTCCCCTCGCCGGAATTTGCCTGGTTAGTGGCTTCCGTCCTCTGTATGGGTGCAAGAACTGCGGCGACCCGGCCATTCAATCTGTGGAGGGGTTCGCTGCCCAACAAGGGGGCAGCAGCGAAGGCTGCCAAAGCAGCGATAAAGGCAAAGCTCATGGTTTTGCTCTTAGTCATGGCGAACATCTCCTTGCTGTATCAAATTCAATCCCGTCACTTCTTCCAGGCGTGCTAGCGCCTTTTCATGATTCGTAACCTGCATGTGGTAATCGAGCTCAGCATCGATAACCGCCTGAAAGTTGCTGATCACGTTTAGAAAACCCACCCCGCCCGTTTCATAGCTGCTGATGGAGGATTCGAGCGTCAACGACGATTGCGGCGCAATTCCCTGCGAATAGAGTTTCAGGAGTTGCTCCGTCGCTTGAATTTCCAGAAAGTCCTGTTGCACTTTGTAGCGAAGTACGGTGAGTTCATTCGCTTGCATTTGGCGGGCGGATTCCAGGTTGGCTGCCGCCTCGGTAATCGCCATGTCCTGCTTGCGGCGGTGAAAGATCGGCAGAGACGTGGAGAGAGTTATACCGTACATATCTGGCATGCCGTCGCGCTGCATGTAGGCGTAGCCGACGCTGAAATCGGGACGCCTTTCCTTGCGCGCCAAGTCCACTGAAAGCCGGTTTTGGTCCACCATCGTTTGGCGCTGCTTCAGCACGGGATAGTTTGCCTGTGCGGCTTCTTGCAATTGCTCTTGGGTGTACGCGAAGGCGCTGGGCTTCACCGCCGCAGGCGTGCCGACCGGTGAGTCAATAGGAATGTTGAGCAGGCTGTTGAGCTGTGCCTCCAGGGTTCGTCGCTGCTGAGTGAGCGTCGTCTCGCGCTGCGCGAGCCGCGTGATTTCCAATTGCGCCCGCAAGACGTCTTGCTGCGCCGCCTTGCCCACGGAATAGCGAATCTCCGTAACTTTCTCGAATCCCGCCAGCGCTTCACGGTCTTTCTGCAAAATCGCAAGGCTCCGGTCAGTGTAGGCAAGGTCGAAATACGCTTGCGTAACCTCTGCCGCCACACGCCTTGCGACCGCTTCATAAGCAAGGGTTTCGGCGTCGGCCTCGCGCGTGGCGATTTGCGTACGCAGGCGCGTCTTGCCCGGGTAGGGAATCATCTGCTCCGCCATAAGTTGGCGGTTGCTGGAGGGATCGCCCCGCATCACCGTGAACGGCGGCACCACGTTGCCCGCATAGCTCAGGGAAACGGTGGGGTCCGACCAGGCACCCGCCTGCGGAATCCGCGCGCGCTTGGCTTCCACCGCGCGCTCCGCGGCCAGGATTTCCGGGTTGCGCTCGGTGGCTTCCTGAACCAGCTTGGCGAGGCTCAGTGGAGGGCCGGCCTCCACATCGCGCGCGGGCGCTGATTGGGAGAAGACCCACACTGGCGCCGCAAAGCAAAAGAAGCTCGTAATCAGGAAAGACATCTTCCGTTTCATAATCAACTCTCCCTCCAGGTTAACAACGATGACCGGGCCGGCGTCCTACCGATTGACGAAAATGTGGAGGATTACCGGGTTCCCCGCACACGCAGGGATCGGCACTTAGGGCTTAGTGATAGAGGGAAAGCATCAGATTAGAAGCAAGCAAGATTGGGAAAGAGGACTTAGGGGAGGAGAAATTGAAGGCAAAATGCGTTGCCGCATCGGTTTGTCGAGTGCGACCGAGGGCGCGACTGAGGGAACTGACACCACCGCAGATTGAGCTGTGTACTCCGATGGGCGGTCAGTATTCCGGATCTCGGCGACTGAGC
>JBAVYG010000562.1:0-11790 GCA_049698675.1 Terriglobia bacterium | reverse complement strand
CCGCATAGCAGAGACCGGGCATCTTACCTTTGCGACATTGCACACTAACTCTGCTTCTTCCACCATTAACCGCATTATTGATGTCTTCCCTTCGCACCAGCAGGCGCAGATTCGCGCTCAACTCTCGATGGTGCTGGAAGGCATTCTGTGCCAAGCGCTTCTGCCCAGGGCGGACGGGAGGGGCCGAATCTTGGCGGCGGAGATTCTGATTCCAAACCCCGCCATCCGGAACCTCATCCGCGAAGACAAGGTTCACCAGATTTATTCTGCCATGCAGTTGGGGCAAGAAAAGTTCGGCATGCAGACTTTCAATCAGGCGCTACATTCTCTATACGCGCAAAGGCTGATTACCCTGGAGACAGCCTTGTCGCGTTCGAGCAACGTGGACGAACTCAAGGATATGATCGACCGTGGCAGCGCCGCGGGCGGAGTAGGGCAACAACCGCTGGCCTCCCATGGTCCTATCCGCAGGTAGGGGCGGTGGCTAATACTGGACCCGCAAGAATTACTTGCCACGGTCCTCAAGCGTGGGGGCTGTGCAAGGAACCGTGAGGTGGACTGATGATGCAGTTTGAATATCAAGGAACGTCACGTACAGGCACGCTGGTCAGCGGGGTGAGGGCGGCGCCGACCCGCGAGGCCCTGGACGCGGCGCTGCGCCGGGAGCAGGTCACACCGGCCCGCATCGTGGCGAAGCGCGAGATCGCCATCCCCAAACCGAAAGTGCGGGGGAAAGTGAGCGCCAAAGAACTGGCGATTTTCACCCGCCAGTTCTCGGTCATGATTGATGCCGGTCTTCCGCTGGTTCAGTGCCTTGAAATCCTCTCCGGCCAACAGGAGAACAAGGCTTTTGCCAAGGTGCTGGCCGGGGTTCGCAGGACGGTTGAAGGCGGCTCGACTCTCGCCAATGCGCTGCGCGAATATCCCAAGGTATTTGACGATCTCTATACCAACATGGTCGAGGCGGGCGAGACCGGGGGTATGCTGGACGACGTTCTGCAGCGACTCTCCGCGCATATTGAAAAAGCCGTCAAGTTGCGGAGGGCGGTGACGTCAGCCTTGATCTATCCCTCGGCCGTAGTGCTCATCGCGGGGGGCGTGATCTTCCTCCTCTTGTGGAAGGTCGTACCCATTTTTGCCACCCTTTTCGCCGGTCTGGGTGTGGACTTGCCTTTGCCGACCCGCATAGTTATTGGTTTGAGCAACGCCGTTGCAAGCTTTGCTTTGCCCTTACTGGTTCTGCTGGGACTGGGCGGATACGGCCTGAAGGTTTACTACGCCACGCCCCAGGGACGCATGGTCATTGATACTATCATCCTCAAGCTTCCCATCCTGGGCCTCCTGATGCGCAAGATCGCCGTGGCGATGTTTACTCGTACGCTGGGTACCATGATTGCGAGCGGCGTTCCCATGCTGGAGGCTATGGATATTACGGCGCGCACGGCGGGCAATGCGGTGGTTGAAAAGGCCATCCTGGAAGTTCGGAAGGCCGTCGAAACAGGCCGGACCATCGTGGATCCCCTGCGCGAAACCGGCGTTTTCCCCAACATCGTGGTGCAGATGATCGGGGTGGGCGAGCAGACCGGATCACTGGACGCCATGCTCCAGAAGATCGCAGACTTTTACGAAGATGAGGTGGATGCGGCAGTCGGCGATCTTTTGACGGCGATGGAACCGATGATCATTCTTTTCCTGGGTGTGGTCGTCGGAGGGGTGGTAATTTCGATGTATCTTCCCTTGTTCAGCTTGATCTCAAAACTGGCAGGTTAGTTTTTGCAACTCGGCCCACGATTCCGTCCAGGGCTCCTGAAGAGGGGGGCAAGCTTGTCCTTTCCGGTGGCTGGACCCCATCCTGCCCAAGAATGCTCAGGGTTTAGTGGCGCCTCCGAAGCCGGACCAGGGATGATGATAATTCCTTTGGCGCGTGAAAGGGGTATTGACGGCTCCACTGAAGGGCATAGAATTGTGGGCTGGTAGGCTTCTTCATGGAAGAACGCTCTTCCCTTAATTCGACCAGCGTCTCCGCCGGGTTGCCTGACCAGTTGCAGGCGTGGCTCCCCTGGGTGACCAAAATCCGGTTCGTCATTATCAGCTTTGTTTTCGCCATCGATTACGCCATTCGAACCCTTGTCGCCAACCCTCCCAACCCTGCATCCTTCAAATACTTCGGCATCGTCATTATTCTCTGGTACGTCGTTGGCTTGTATTATCTGATTTACAATCAGTTAAGCCGGGAATACCTCTTGCAGGCTTACCTGCAGATCTTCTCCGACATCGTCATCATCACCGCCATATTGCACCTCACGGGAGACTTGGAAAGCAATTACTTCTCGCTTTACCTGGTGGTGATCATTCTTTCCACGATCCTCCTACCTCGGGGACGGGTCTTCCTGGTGGCGGCAGTATGCTTCGTTTGCATGGGCGGAGTGCTGGAATTGGCCTATCTCCCAAGTATCTATCCCGACTTCACGGACCATTATCCGGCCTTCCGCTTTCTCGTGACCTCCTCGCCCTATGCGGTGGACTTGCGCACCTTGCAGGTCAAGATTGGGGGAAGCCTTTTCGGTTTCTTCGCTGTCGCCTACCTCTCCAGCCATCTGGCGGAGAGTCTCCGCAAAGTCGGAGAAGAACTCAGGGACAAGAGCGGGCAGGTGGTGAGCCTGCAAGCAAAAACCGAGAACATCCTGGAGAGCATGCGCGATGGGCTGATGAGCACGGATCGGGAAGGTTTCGTCAGTGAGCTGAATAGCTCGGGCGCCACCATATTGGGCCGCAAGCCTGAAGAGCTGCGTGGGAAACCGATTCAATCTCTTTTCCCCGGCTTGCAGACCGAGGCCCCTTCGGTCCCTAACGGAAACTCCTTTCCTACGCGACAGGAAGTAACGTATCTGCATCCCCGCGGCGAGCGCCGCATCCTCGGTATTTCTGTTTCTCCCCTGATTGTCCCGGAAATCGGTGCGGTCGGGTACGTACACAATTTCCAGGACCTGACGGAGGAAAAACGCCGCGAAGCCGAGTACCGCACCAAGGATCGCATGGCGACACTGGGCCGCATGGCAGCCGGCATCGCGCACGAGATCAGGAATCCGTTGGCGTCTATTGCCGGCTCCGTCAAGCTGTTGCAGTCAATTTCGAGTTTGGATGAGGACCAATCCAAGTTAATCGAGATTGTGAGCAGTGAGTCTGAGCGACTCAATAAACTGGTGTCTGATTTTCTTCTCTATTGTCGGGAGCAGCGCCATGAACTCCAAGAAGTTGATCTGGGCAATCTGATCGGAGAGACTCTGGTTTTGCTTTCGCACCATCCGCTGTTCGGAGCCAATGTTCGCGTGGAGAAGCGGGTTCCTGCCAAGCCCCTCCTGATCTGGGCGGATGCCGACAAGTTGCGTCAGGTATTCTGGAATATATCGGACAATGCGCTCAAAGCCATGCCGGATGGGGGGCAGTTGACGGTGCAAGCTGAGGAAGCCAGCGAAAAGACCGTTCGAGTGACCCTGAGTGACACTGGAGTGGGATTTACGGAGCTGCAGCTCGAAAAAGTCTTTGAGCCCTTTCAACCGGGATTCAGCGGTGGGACAGGCCTGGGACTGGCGATCGTTTACCAGATTATGCAGGGACTCCAGGGCACGATCAAGGTGGAATCGAAAGCTGGCAAGGGTGCGAGGTTTGTGCTTGAATTACCCAGGAAGCCTGCTTCCGTGGCCGCGGAGCAAATGCGTTTCACGGCGGCGGTTGCCAGTCGGGGATGAGGTTTTGCAGAAAAATTGTGCCTAGGGGAAGTTAAATGGCTCGGCTGCTGATTGTGGACGATGAAAAGTCGTTGTGCCAAATGTTGGAGATTGTCTTCCGCAAGGACGGCCACCTTGTCGAGACGGTGTCCAGCGGCCAAGCGGCGAAAAAAAAGATCGAATCCCAAGTCTACGATCTTATTATCTGCGACATCCGTATGCCGGACCTGACGGGCATTGAACTGCTCGAGTTCTTCCGCGAAAGTCGCAATCCCGCGGCTTTCATTTTGATTACGGCTGTCCCCACGATGTCCACGGCCATCGACGCGCTCAACCTGGGAGCCTATCAGTACGTCATCAAGACGGATAAACTGGTTGAGGAACTGAAACTCACCGTTAATCGGGCGCTGCAAGACTTGGCGTTGCGTGAAGAGAATGTGCGCCTGCGCCGGGAATTGCTCCGCGTCTTTGCGCATAACAACATTATTGGCCAAAGCCGGCAGATTCAGAGCATCCTCGAAATGGTGCGAACCGTGGCCCCCACCGCCAGTACGGTCTTGATTACGGGCGAGAGCGGGACCGGCAAAGAGTTGGTAGCGCGGGCCATTCATGAGGCCAGCTTGCGGCGCGAAAGGCCCTTCGTTTCCATCAACTGTGGGGCCTTTCCGGAAACCCTGCTGGAAAGCGAGCTGTTTGGATATCTCAAGGGGGCCTTTACCGGAGCGGATGCCAACCGTAAGGGCATCATCGAATCCGCCCACGGGGGCACGTTATTCCTGGACGAAATCGGCGAGACAAGCCCCACGATGCAAGTCAAGCTTCTGCGCGTCCTGCAGGAGAGAAAGGTACGACCGCTGGGAGGTAGCACCGATATTTCGATCGACGTGAGATTGATTGCCTCCACGAACCGCGATTTAAAACGCATGGTGGCGGGGGGACAGTTTCGGGAGGACTTCTACTACCGCATCAGCGTCATACCCATCCACGTCCCTCCCTTGCGGGAGCGTGTTGACGACATTGGGCCTCTGGCGCGCAACTTTCTGCGGAAATTTGGCTTGCAGATGGGGAAGGGGGTGCTGGATTTCGATCGAGAGATCCTGGATGTTTTCGAACGCTATCCCTGGCCGGGAAATATCCGGGAACTCGAAAATGCGGTCGAATATGCGGTGGCCGTGTGTGGGGAACACGATGGCCGGGTATGCCTGGAACACCTGCCTCAATCAGTGACTGGCATCACTCTGAGCGGTGAGGCCACAGTTCAAATTCCCCCGGAAGGGTTGGATTTCGAGACCCGTCTATCGCAAATCGAAAAGCAGTACCTGCTTGCTGCTTTGCGTGCCTCGCAAGGCGTTCGAACTCATGCTGCGGAACTTCTTCACATGTCCTACCGATCGTTTCGACATTATGCCAAGAAATACAACATCTGAGGCCAGTGAGTGGGATGCAGGGTCCCACCTTCAACCCACCCCTCTTTCGGAAGAACCCGCGAGCCGTGGAGCCTTTTTTTTCGGCCAAGACATTGACCGGTTGGCTATCCCGCTCCTGATTGTTTTTTCCCTCGCCCTGTATATCGCAACCACCGGCTACGACTTGGTTGGGGATGACGCCATCTTGATTGGGGTCAATCCCTACGTGAGAAGCTTCCATTTTCTGCGCGAGATCTTCACGCAGAACTTCTGGAGCTTTCGCGGCGCGCGTGGGGATAGTATCTACTACCGGCCGTTGGTCATGTTCACTTTTCTGGTGCAGGCGATGTTGTTTGGTCCTCGACCCGGCCCCTTTCATCTCTTCAATGTCCTCCTGAATGCTTGGGTAGTGGTGATGGTCTATCAACTCGGCAAAAGGTTCTGGCCCAAAGGGAGCGGAGCCTTGTGGGGCGCCTTGCTGTTCGCCGCCCTGCCTGTTCACACCGAGGATGTGGCGACCGTCTCAGGGATTTCTGATGTCGAATGCGCAGCATTCTTCTTGCCGGCGCTTCTGATCTACACCAAGCCCGCCCGCGGAGGAGGCTTTTCGCGGGTCCGAGCGTGGATGAGCGCGTTAATGTTTCTCCTGGCGGCGCTGTGCAAAGAGGTTGCGCTGGCTATCCCTGTGCTCATGGTCTTCTTCGAGCATTTCATGCGGGGCAACAAAGCCACGCGATTCGGCGAGCGCCTGAGCCGCTACCTGCCCACCTTCTTGGTGTCGGCATTCTATATCGTCGTTCATCTGGCCGTGATCGGGGATATTTCCAGCGTCGGGCCACCCAGTCGCATGCGTCTGAGGGAATCCCTCATCTTCGGCTTTACGCAGCTCGGTGAATATACCGGCAAGCTTCTCTGGCCTCAACACCTTTCCTATTCCTGGAAGTTCCATCCCCCCCTAACTTGGCGGGATCCGGCAGTGCTCCTGGGAATGTTGTTTGCACTTTGGGCGGCGGGAGTGGTGGTGGCTTGGTGGAGGCAGGACCGGGCTGTCAGTTTCGCCATGATTTGGTTCTTCTTGACCCTTGCTCCTGTCCTCAACATCGCCGGAGTAGGTGTTTCCGCATATGGGGAGAGATTCCTCTACATCCCCTCGGTGGGAATCTGCTGGCTGGCCGGCGAAGGCCTGAGGAGCTTGACCGATATGGGAGCAGGCCGGCGCGCATGGCTGAGGGTCGTCGCGGTAGCGCTCGGCCTTGTTTTGTTACTGGCGGCAGCGATCCGGGTCTTCGTGAGACTGCCGGCATGGCGGAATAACTTCACCCTGGGTCTGGCCACTGTGCGTGAGGACCCCAACGCCGCCATGTTCCATATCTACTTGGGGAACCATTACAGACAGGAGGGCAACCGTGGGCTCGCACGTATCGAGTACGTGGCGGCGATGGCATTGGACCCTCTTGCCGGCGAAGCTTTCGTGAACCTGGCGGGTGTCTTTTTGGACGACGGGAACGCGAGTGCCGCTGAGGAAGTCCTGAGGCGCGGCGCTCAGATGAACCCCACTTTTTCGAAGCCACTTTTCGCCTTGGGTAAGATTGCGCTCCATCGTGGCAGCAAGGAAGAAGCTCGTGATCTGTTCGCGAGAGCTTTGTCTCGCGACCCGAATGACTCCGAGTCCCTCTTCGCGCTCGGGCTTTTGTCGTTGCAGGAGGGTCGTCTCGACGAGGCAGAGAACCTCCTCAGCCGGGCCGCAACGGTAGAGCCTTCTTCTGCCCTGGTTCACCTGAACCTGGGGGCCGTTCTCTCCCGCGAAAAGAAATTCGGAGGCGCGGAAGCCGAGTTCCGGCGCGCCATCCAACTCGCTCCAGACAGCGACGCGCCTTATCTGGCGCTTGCCGGTGTTTGCGAAGATCAAGGCAAGCTGGTGGCGGCACTCGACATCTATCGGCAGATTGTGAGGGCCGCCCCCAACTCTGGAAATGCACAGTTTCGGCTTGGTGTCCTCGCGCTAAAAATGGGGAAAGGCGATGAGGCAATCAGTGCACTTGGGAAAGCGGTCGCGGCTCAGCCGAAGTCAGCCCTAGCCCACGCCCAGCTTGGTCTGGCTTACCTCGATTCGGGGGACCTTACTCGCGCGAGGCGGGAAATCCAGGCGGCCAAGCTCCTTGACCCCAATGAGGACACGGTAAAGATGGCCCTGCGAAAGCTAAAGCCTTGAGCTCCGTTTTGTGCGCAGGTTCGCAAATGAAGCCACAAATAGAACCCTCGGGCACGGTCTTACCTATTGCCCTGTAAGTACTTAAGTACTATTGGAGTGACAAAATCCGTCGTGCGGTTTGGACAAAAAGCGGCAAAGAGAATGTGCCGGAAGGCGCAGAACCTGGAACGGTTTTCAATTGCTATGCTAAGTATCTGAATACAAGACGGTTGGCCATGATGGAAAAAGGCTCCGGATTGCTGCGTTGGCAGGAAAAGTGCCATATCATAAGTCGCATGGATTCATGGGAGTTGAGTTTGAGAAGGAGGATGAATGAGGAAAAGTTCACGAGGTTTTTCACTGATTGAATTGCTGATCGTTGTCGCGATCATTCTAATCATTGCGGCAATCGCCATCCCGAATCTCCTGCGTTCGCGTATTGCAGCCAATCAGGCTTCTGCGGTGGGATCACTCCGCACCCTCAACACAGCGGAGGTCACCTACTCGGTCACTTACAACACCGGCTACACTGCGACCTTGGGCTACTTGGGCCCAAACGGGACCGCGAACCCTGTCGCCACTGCCGCGGGATTAATTGACAGTGTTCTCGCGGGATCGGCTGCCGGAACTGCAACCGCCACAACGAGTTCGAAGAGTGGTTATACGTTTCTCTACACGCCGGGCGCTACTGATACGACTGGCAGGTATAACACTTACTCGATCACCGCCACGCCGATCACTGTGGGAACGACCGGGACCAGCTACTACTACACCGATCAGTCCGGCGTAATCCGTCAAAACAGCACAGCGGTGGCCGGTTCGAGCGACTCGCCTCTGGCTGGTTAGACATTGGAAACTACGAAATTATACGTATGGGGAGGGTAGGGGGCCCTCCCTATGTTTTTGTAGGCGCCTTGGAACGAAGCTTCCGCTGACCTCCAGTTTCATATTGCAATTGCAGATCAAACTCTCAGGACGAAATTACCTTCGAGCTGCCAATTGCCGCGTCCATTTGCGATTGGTCTGCTTTTGATCTTTGACCCTTGACTTGCGTCCCCAGCACTGAGAATTTCAAATATGTCTGGTTAGACTTCCCTAGAGTTGTTGTCATCAGGTATATTAGTCCCGGGTCCGTGGCGACGGCATGCGACCGCGCCACAAGAGGGAGGTAGCCGCCCAGATACGGTGCGTTGAGCATGCTGGCCCTTGAAACCATCGAGCTGACCAAAGACTACCGTCTGGGTTTCTGGCGCAACCGGGTTAAGCGGGCACTCGACCGGCTTAATCTCAGGGTGGAGGCGGGCGAGGTTTTCGGGTTGCTCGGACCGAACGGCGCCGGCAAGACAACTACGCTGAAGTTGCTCTTTCGCTTGATTTTTCCCACCTCAGGAACGGCTCGCATCCTGGGGAAGCCACTCGAAGACATCTCAGTTCGGTTTCGCGTCGCCTACTTGCCAGAGAATCCCAGCTTCTATGAGCATCTGACCGCGGTGGAGTTCCTGAACTACGTAGCATCCCTGTTTGGTTTGTCGGCTACTGAACGCCGCCGCCGCGTCGGCGAGCTCATCGACCAGTTGGGTCTCTCCGCCTCCCGCCACGTTCCCCTACGCAGGTTTTCCAAAGGCATGATTCAGCGGTTAGGAATTGCTCAGGCCTTGATCAATGACCCTGACTTGGTGTTCTTGGACGAGCCCATGTCCGGCCTGGACCCGCTAGGCAGAAGGGAAGTGCGCGAGGTCATATTGCGGTTGAAGGAGCGGCAGAAGACAGTATTCTTCTCCACCCATATTCTCGCGGATGCTGAGACGCTTTGCGGCCGAGTCGCGGTTCTCCACCACGGCCGGCTGCAGGGTTGTGGAGAGTTGAACACAATCCTTTGCCTGGGAGTTTCCACCACCGAGTTGGTGCTCGAAGGCCCGTCCGCAGAGCTCCTGGCAGAGCTCATGCCTTATACGTCGTCGCTCGTCCGGACAGGAGAACGAGTGCGCCTCGAGATAGCGGAGGAAAGCCAAGTTCAACGAACCCTCGAGGTTATCTTGCGCAGCCGAGCGAAGTTGATCTCCGTAAATCCGGTCAGAAGGTCGCTGGAGGATTACTTCCTTCAGAAAGTCGGCGCCTCGGAGTAGTGCTTTTTAGTCGAGGAGTCGAGAGTCGAGAAGTCCAAGAGTTACAGACCTGTTCTTCGACTTTCTAATAGGATGCTGACCCCAGTCGAGAAGCCGAAAACGTGGTCTTTCCCTCCTGGACTTGTCGACTCTCAACTCCTCGACTTTACTGGGAGCGAGCATGCGCGTGGCCACAATTGCCCTTCATACATTTAAGGAATCGGTTCGCGAAAAAGTTCTGTACAATCTGGTAGCCTTTGCACTCCTGCTGATCGGGGCCGCGATCCTGTTCGGAAGCATTTCGGTGGGGGTGGAACAGATTATCCTGATCACTCTGGGGCTCACCTCGATTTCGGTTTTCGGCCTGCTGATTGCCATCTTCATTGGAATCGACCTCGTCTCGAAAGAGATCGAACGCCGGACGATCTACAATATCCTTTCCAAGCCCGTCTCCCGCCCGGAATTCATTCTCGGGAAATACTTGGGACTTCTGCTCACCCTCTTTGTGAACACGGCGATCATGACGGTGGGCTTCTACGCGGCTTTGTTCTATCAAAAGCGCGCCCTGCTGCTGGACGACCTTAGGTTTCTCGGTGCTGTCTATTTCATCCTGCTCGAACTGGCCATGGTGGTGGGGATCGCTGTGGTCTTTTCCTGTATATCTACCCCGGTGCTATCCGCTGTATACACCTTTTGCCTTTATGTAATCGGGAATTTCTCGGCCGACTTACGTGCCTTCGGTCAGGGGTCGCAGAACGCGCTGCTCGGGACTTTGTGTGACGTCCTTTATTACTTGCTGCCCAATTTCGGGAATTTTAATGTTATCACTCAGGTGGCCCACGCGGAGAAGATCCCGGGTTACCTGTGGCTTGGAAACTCTCTTTACGCTCTTCTATACATCGCAGCCCTTCTGGGCATGGCAGTCCTTATCTTTGAGGAACGGGAATTCCGATGACATCTTCCTCTGCGTCTCTTTCCCAACCTCGCCTCCGCCGGCATGTCTGCTGGCTTTTGCTTTTGCTGTGCCTTTTAGGATTGATCCCCATCCAACGGAGCATTGACCTCCGAAGGGGAAGTGACCTGGGAGCCGCCGACGTCTTATTTCTGCCCTCAGGCAAGTTTCTGCGTCAACTCAGCTTGGGATACGAAGGGTTATTCGCAGACATTTATTGGACGCGAGTAGTGCAATATTTTGGTGGAAAACGATTGGCCCATTCCACAGAGTTCAACCTTTTGGGGCCTTTGCTTCAGATCACTACTGACCTGGATCCCCACTTGCTCATTGCTTACCGTTTCGGCTCGATTTTCCTTGCGGAGAAGCCACCTCGGGGAGCAGGCCAACCCCTGGAAGCACTGACGCTTTTGCATCGTGGCATCGTTGCCAATCCGGACCACTGGCGGCTATGGGAAGATGTTGGCTTCATTTACTACTGGGATTTGAAAGATTACCCTGCTGCGGCGCGGGCCTTTCAAGCCGGGAGCGAGAGGCCGGGAGCCATGGAGTGGATGCGGGTTATGGCAGCGAAGGTGGCGGCGCAGGGCGGTCAACTCGCCACTTCCAGATTCCTCTGGTCCGAAATCGCCCGCCATGCGGGCAACGAGCAGATACGCAAGAACGCTGAGGACCACCTGATGGCCATCCGGGCGGAGGAAGAGATAACCAAACTGGACGAGTTGATCGCCCTCTACAACTCGCGGCAAGGACGACCCGCGCGCTCCTTCCAGGCGCTGGTTACCTCGGGTTACCTGCGCGCTTTGCCGCGCGATCCATTGGGGGTACCTTACATCCTTGATGCCGGCGGGCGTGTCCGATTGAATCCTCGAAGCTCGGTTGAATTGAGCTTGCTCGAGTAGGCCTCCAGCCTGCCAGCCGGGAGTGGCGAAGTGGAGCAACTCCGTTTTATTTTTTGGGAATTATTGAAAATCCTGGGGGTGGCGTTTACCAGCCTGCTGGCGGCCAAGGCAGTGGCGAGCCGCAAGGCGACAGGAGCCAATCGCCTGGCGAGCCGGTTGGCTCGCGCCAAGCCGTGGTTGTATGCTGTTATTCTGGCGCTGGTCGGCTTCGGCGCTTGGAACCTGGGTTACGATATAGCGGCGGAGGTGTACTACTGGGCCAGTTTGAGCGATGCACAGAACTCCCGACTTTCCAACGCATACCTCAACTCTCTTCAGGCGGTCGTGTTGCGTCCGGGGGTTCCACGTTATTGGCAAGCCCTTGAGGCGGCAAAATTCAGTTTGGGCCAGTTTGCCTCCGTGGTTGACGACCTGCCGGCCATCCAGCGCCTCACGGGCGGAGATTTGGACGAAGTGGATTCATATCGGTTTGCGGTCTGTCTGTTTGTCTTGGGACGATACGATGA
>JBAVYG010000561.1:0-6838 GCA_049698675.1 Terriglobia bacterium | reverse complement strand
GATTTTGACGACGCGGTGTACGTGGAGCGACTGGCCTGGGGCAATTACCTGCTTTACGTTCACATCGCCGACGTGGCCCACTACGTCCGGCCCGGCTCGGCGCTCGACCGTGAAGCGCGCCTGCGTGGCACCAGCGTCTATTTCCCCGACCGCGCCGTGCCCATGCTGCCGCTGGAGCTATCTAATGGCATCTGCAGTCTGAACCCCCATGTGGACCGGCTGGTGATGTCCGCGCTGCTGGAAATCGATCCCGAGGGACGCCTGGTGGAATGCGAACTCCTGCCCGGAATCATCCGCAGCGCCGAGCGGATGACCTACACCGCCGTGCGCGACATCCTCGCCGGCGAGCCCGCCGCCTGCCAACGCTACGCTGCCTTGGTTCCGAACTTCAAGCTGATGGAAGAATTGGCGCGCCTCCTCGCCCGCCGCCGCGAGGACCGCGGCTCGATTGACTTCGACCTCCCTGAACCCGAAATCGAGTTTGACGAGCATGGCCGCATGACCGGCATCACGCGCTCGGAGCGCAACTTCGCCCACCGGATCATCGAGGAGTTCATGCTGGCGGCGAACGAGGCCGTGGCCTCCTATCTGGAAAGCAAAGGCATTCCCTCGCTTTACCGCATCCACGAGAAGCCCGACGCGAAAAAAGTGATTGAGTTTGAGGAGATCGCCGCCACGTTCGGCTACTCGCTGGGCATCGAGTTGCCCGCCGCGCGGCGCACTCGATTGCGGCTTCGCGAGGAGCGCGACCGCTACCCGCGCTTTCACGAAGTATTGGAGGGCGAACTCAAGATCAGCCCATTCAATTACCAGCGGCTTACCAAGCGCCTTGAGGGCAAGCCCGAGGAACGGATTCTTTCCTACCTGATGCTGCGCTCGCTCAAGCAGGCCCGCTACTCGGAGGAAAACGTCGGCCACTTCGCCCTGGCCGCGCCAACCTATACTCATTTCACTTCGCCCATCCGCCGCTATCCGGATTTGATCGTGCACCGGATTTTGAAGGCCACGCTCGCGCAGGAGGGAGGCAGCGTCCGCATCGTGCTTGGCACGAAAGGGCTCCGCCCCTTTGCGAGTCCCAATTTGGAAAGGGCTAAGCCGGGCGGGCAAAGCCCGCCCCTACCTGGTGCGGCGTTTGTGGATCCGCAGGAATTGCACGCCCTGGGGCTTGAAACCTCCGAATCGGAGCGCCGCGCCGCCGATGCCGAGCGCGAGCTGATGGAATGGAAGAAGGTCTCCTTCATGGCGCAGCACGTCGGCGATGAGTTTGAGGCGCTCATCATCGGCCTGATCAAGCAAGGGTTTTTCGTGGAACTGACGGACCTCTTCGTGGAGGGCTTCGTCCCGCTCTCCAGCCTCGACGACGATTCCTACGTCTATCGCGAACGCCTGCGCGCCATCATCGGCCAGCACTCGAAGCGCGCCTTTCGCCTTGGGGAACGAATCCGCGTGTGCCTGGTCCGCATCGACCGCTCGGAAAATAAGCTGGAGTTCTCAGTGGCGGAGTAACGATTCGCTTTGGAGTGCGGCAGCTTGCTGCCGCTTTCCTCCAGGCCAGTTTGCTGGCCGCCGGGACTTGGCGATGTGAGAGGGTGCGCGAGCAAGCTCGCGCCCGGAAAAGCGGCAGCAAGCTGCCGCACTCCAAAGAAGTTTTCTCCCCAAATCGCTTTGCACCGGCTATCATTCCTTTTTGGACTTTCACTCTCAAAAGGGATTCGACGGGCACCGTGAACATAGACGAACAACTTGCTTACCTCACAAAGGGCGCGGAAGAAACTATCCGCGTGGAAGAACTTAGAGCCAAGCTCGAGCGCTCGGCCCAGACTGGGAAGCCGCTCCGCGTCAAAGTGGGTTTTGACCCCACGGCTCCGGACATTCATCTCGGCCACACGGTCGTGATCCGCAAGATGAAACACTTCCAGGATCTCGGCCACACGGTCATCTTTCTCATCGGCGACTTCACCGGCCTGATTGGCGACCCCTCCGGGCAGAACGTGACGCGCAAGCCGATAACGCCCGAGCAGGTGGCTGCCAACGCCGAGACCTACAAGAAACAGGTCTTCAAGATTCTCCATGCGGAAAAGACCGTGGTGGATTTCAACAGCCGCTGGCTAGGCAGGCTCACGGGGCGGGACTGGGTCACGCTCTGCTCCAAGTACACGGTGGCGCGAATGCTGGAGCGCGATGACTTCTCAAAACGCTTCAAGGAGCAGCGCCCCATCGCCATCCACGAGCTTCTCTATCCCCTGGCTCAAGCCTACGACTCCGTTGCCCTCGAGGCGGATGTGGAGTTGGGCGGGACCGATCAGAAATTCAATCTGCTGGTTGGGCGCACAGTCCAGCAGGAGTACGGACAGGAATCGCAGGTCATCATGACCATGCCGATTCTCGAGGGACTCGACGGCGTCCAGAAGATGTCGAAGTCACTGGGCAATTACGTTGGCATCAACGAGGCGCCCGCCGAAATGTTCGGCAAGCTGATGTCAATTTCCGATGACTTGATGTGGCGGTATTACCTGCTCCTAACCGATATGGCGCCGTCGCAGATCAACGAGCTTAACAAGGCAGTTGCTTCGGGCAACCTCCATCCGCTAGAGGTCAAGAAATCTCTGGCTCGCCGCATCATCACGGATTTCCACAACGCCGAAGCGGCAGTCCAAGCTCAGCGAGACTTCGAAGCCCAATTCAGGGACAAGGGCCTGCCGTCCGTGATCGAACAGTTCGCATTTCCGCTTGGAAGTAAGCGAAAACTATTTCGTTTGCTGGTGGATCTGGGCCTGTTCCCTTCAAACTCCGAAGCCCAGCGAAAGATCAAGGAAGGCGCTGTCTACATGGCGGTCGGTGACTCGAAGCAACCCGACTGGAAACGACTCGCCGACCCAACGTGGGATTTCGATCCTCGTCAATACCCCGTGGTGATCTTCCGGATTGGAACACGACCGCCTGTGAAGGTGGTATTCGGAGGTTAGAGGCACAAAGCGACCGTTTTCAGCCGGTGATCTTCAGGGCGGTGCTCCCGATTACCAGCATGCTAAACTAAACGAGGAGATGCTTGCGATGCGGCAGATCAAAATCATTGTCGAGAAGCACCCGGATGGTTATGTAGCCTACCCACTCGGCGTCCAGGGTGTGGTGGTAGGAGAGGGCGACACTTACGAGGCGGCGGTTGCCGATGTCAAGTCGGCCATCAAATTTCACATCGAAAGCTTTGGGGCGGATGTTCTCGAAATCCAACCTCTGGTGCTTGAAGCGGGCAGCAAGTAGCGCACACCTGCGCTACCTACTCCGCTGTCAACTTCAGAGCCGCGCACCTCAAAAGCGGAGGTCCGCGCTACCTGCTCCCACCCATGCGTATTATCATTCTTCTCAATCCTAACGCTGGCCGAGGCAAAGCACGCTTCATGTTGCGCGAGGCGCTCGCGGTCATGCAGCGCGAGGGCGTCGAGATTGACGCGCAAGAGAGCCGCGATGCGCAGCACCTGCTGGCACTAGCGCGCCAGGCAGCGGCTGAAAAGCCTGACGCCATCGTTTCGGTCGGTGGTGACGGCACTCACCACTACGTTCTGAATGGGATCGCGGGGAGTGAAATCCCGTTGGGGTTTATTCCCTGTGGGAGCGGGAACGATCTCGCAAAGGGTTTGGGAATCCCCACCCAAGCGCGCGCGGCTGCGGAAGTGCTGCGCGCCGGCAACATTCGCCGGATCGACCTGGGGCGGGCGGGAAACACGGTTTACGGCTGTATTGCCGGAGCAGGTTTTGATTCGGTTGTAACCCGGTATGCCAACGAGCGCGTCCGCCGCCTGCGCGGCTCTTGGGCGTATGCCTGGTCAATTCTCCGCTGCCTCAAGTCATATCGTCCGGAGCCGCTCAAGATCGTCTCAGACGTTCAGGAGTTCTCGGGAGACGTCGTCTTTGCCGTGGTAGGAAACAACGTTTCCTACGGAGGGGGAATTCATCTTACGCCGCGAGCAAAACTCGATGATGGCTTATTGGATGTCTGCATCGTCCCTTTCATGGGGAAATTGGAACTCTTGCACTGGGTCCCCCGCGCTTACCGCGGGGAACACCTGAGACATCCTCGCATCATCTACTTTCAAGCCCACCAGGTCTCCTTGAGCACCACCTCTCGTCTGGAGCTTTTCGGGGACGGAGAATTCATGCAGGAACTCCCCGCCACGATTGAGATTGTTCCACGCGCGCTACCCGTAATTGTGCCGGTGACATCTTCACCGCGCTCGACGACCGCGAGGGATGCGATTTGAGAGGAGCCTAAGAGCCTGGCGGAGGGATGGTCAGGTTTATAACCAGCTTCCAGCGAGTGTCCACGGAATTGACCTGTCTGGTTTCCGAAGATACACCTTTGAAGCTCGCCTGGATCTGGTAATCGTCATGCGGATCGAGGTCGGAGAACTGATATTGCCCATTGGCCCCCGTGTATATGGCTACGGTTTTTCCTGTCTGGAGGTCCTTGAGCGTCACGGTGGCGCCGCTAATTCCGTTCTCGGCCTTGTCCGTCACCGCGCCACTGACCGTCTTGGTGGTGGGGGCCTTCTGCTTCGCCGCCAGACCCGGAGCGTGGAGCAGCCAGGCAACAGCAAGCACGCCGCACAGGACGCGAACGCCCCAACTGATCCTCCGCGTCGAGAAGCGGCTCGATCGAGCGCGCAACAACGGGAGGGCAAGAATCATAGGGAGACGAGTGCTCAAATTACCAGCCCTCCTCTTCTTCTTCCTCGCCCGCGACCAATTCCAGTTCCACGGGATTTGTGTTCACAACTTGCAGTTCAGCTCCGCACTCGGGGCAGTCCATCGTCTGCCCTTCTTCGACATCATCTTCGATGTCAATTGCGGTACGGCATTCGGGACAATAGGCCATGCCTCACCCCCTGGCAACGTATCCTTCCCCAGCAAGAGAAAAGTCTAGAACATTTCCCGAAACGCTGTCCAGCGCTTCGAGAATCTGGTCAACTACAACTTCAGAGTTCGGATTCAAGCACGATTGACTGAAATGGCCTTTTGGAAAGTCCGCACAATTGGCTCTTCCCATTGTGGGCCGTGACGGCTACCCTAACAGGGTGGTGAAAGAAAGCCATTCCAGGGGCTGGGTGTTGGGGGCTAGGGGCTGGGGAAGAACAGTAGGCAGGGGCGGGAAGGCAGAGAGCAATTCCAAATTCAAAATCCAAAATTGCCCCGGCCCTCGCACCCGTTTTTCAATGATTCAATGGCTCAATGAATCAATCACTCAATGCTGTTGGGAGGTGCCTAATGAAGGAAGGTTATAGGTTTGAGACCTTGGCGGTCCACGCCGGGGAATCCCCGTGCCGTGTGACCGGAGCTCTCGACACGCCCATATATCAATCCACGACTTTTGTATCCGCCGATGCGGATGAGATGGCCGCCGTATACGGTGGAGAGAAGCCCGGTTATATGTACACGCGTTACGGCAATCCCACCGTGCACGCGCTGGAAGAAAAACTGGCCGCGCTGGAGTGCGGCGAAGCCGCCCAGGCATTTTCCTCGGGCATGGCCGCCATCTCCTCGGCCATCCTGGGATACGTTCGAGCGGGTGACCACGTAGTAGCAGCGCGATCACTCTACGGGGCGGCGTACGACTTCCTCAACAAGAAACTCCCCAGCCTGGGCGTTTCCACCACATTTGTTCAGTCCACGCGTGTGGAAGAGTTCGAAAAGGCTATTCGGCCCAACACTAAGTTGATTTACTTCGAAACTCCTAGCAATCCCATCCTCGAGATCCTCGATATCGCGGCTCTCGCTCAACTCGCCCGCGCGCGCGGCATTCCCTCCATGATGGACAACACCTTTGCTTCACCGGTTCTCCAGCAGCCTCTGAAGATGGGTGTGACGGTCGTCGTCCACTCCGCCACCAAGTACCTGTGCGGTCACGGCGACGCCATGGGTGGGGCGGTGATCGGCTCCAAAGATTACATTCGCCATCTCAATCAAGAAATCATTCGCGACTTCGGCGGATGCCTCAGTCCATTCAATGCCTGGCTGATTCTGCGAGGCATCCGCACACTCCACCTCCGCGTGCCTGCTCAATGCTCCAATGCCCGGAAGATTGCAGAGTTTCTCGCTCACCATCCCCGCGTTGAGCGGGTGAACTACCCGGGCTTGCCCAACCATCCCGGCCACGATGTGGCCAAGAAGCAGATGAAGGCTTTCGGGGCCATGATGAGTTTTGAAGTGAAAGGAGGATATGAGGGCGGAAAGAAGGTCATGGATGGGGTGAAGATTTTTGCCCGCGCTGCAAGTCTCGGCGACACCCGCTCGTTAATTGTTCATGCCGCGTCCACGAGCCACCGGGCGGTTCCACGCGAGCAGCGGCTGGCCATCGGCATTACTGAAGGGTTGGTACGGCTCTCGGCAGGCATAGAAGCAGTGGAGGATCTGATCCAGGACCTCGATCAGGCCCTGGCTTTCTCAACTCTCTAGCGGCGCTCCCTCCCGCGCTGGAAACGCCGCTGAGGACGGCGGCGTGACCGCCGGGGTCATCTGAATCTTCAGCGTCTCTGCAGGGCTCGGTTTGCTTTCAGGCATGCTTAGACATTTTATCAGGAACTCATCCTGTCGGTTACAGCCGCTGCAAATTCTTCCGTCGTATTGCTGCCGCCCAGGTCAGGAGTGCGGACACGTCGCTCCCCAGTCACTTTCTTGAGAGCCTCAAAAATTCGCGCGCCCGCTTCTCGTTCTCCATCAGGGCGATATGGTAATGCTTGTTGGCCATGGCGAACTCCTTTAGGTAGTGGGTCAATTTGATGCTGTAGCGGCGAGTTTATCTCGCCAAATGGCGGCGTAAAGCCGCCTCTACATCAAATTGACC
>JBAVYG010000560.1:0-1588 GCA_049698675.1 Terriglobia bacterium | reverse complement strand
GTCACAGCCCTCAATACCAGTGGCCCAGGACCCCAAATTTATGACTTCTACCAGGGCCCGCTGACGATTGGTTTGGTACCCCGGCAATACCGCCCGCAGCGAATCGCCCACCTCAAGCAAGCCTCCGATTTCGCCAAGAAGCTGGGGTTTCCCGCCCTTCACACGCACTTTGGATTCATTCCCGAGAACCCTAACGACCCTCTCTACAAGGAGACTCTGGAAGCCCTTCGCGAAGTCGCGACTCATCTCAAGGCGAACGGCCAGATGATGCTGTATGAGACGGGGCAGGAAACCCCCATAACTTTGCTCAGGGCCATCACCGACGTGGGACTCGACAACCAGTTCGTCAACCTGGACACCGCCAACCTGATCCTTTACGGCAAAGGGAACCCGCTCGATGCGCTGGACGTGATCGGCAAGCTCGTGCGCGGCATCCACGCCAAGGACGGGCTCTTTCCCACTGACCCGAAAAATTTGGGCGAAGAAGTCCCCATCGGCCAAGGCAAGGCGAATTTCCCCATGCTTATTCCACGCCTGAAGGAGCTCGGTTACGACGGACCTCTAACTATTGAAAGGGAGATTTCCGGTCCCCGGCAAATCGACGACATTCGCAAGGAAAAGCAGTACCTGGAGAAGTTAATCGGCTGAGCAAAGTAGGGGCGGTTCGCGAACCGCCCCTACTTGCTCGGCGTTACTTCCTGCCGTACACGGGACCAAAGGTGGCGCAGGCGCGATAATCCGCTCCCTGCGGGTCCTGAGCGCCGAAGGCCGTCCACGCGCTGGGGCGGAAGACCCGCCCCGCCGGCACGTTGTGCATGCAGACAGGGATGCGCAGGATCGAAGCCAGGGAGATCAGCAGGTCGCCGATGTGGCCATAGCTGATGGCGCCGTGGTTAGCGCCCCAGTTGTTCATCACAGAATAGACATCGTTGAAGGGACCTTCACCCGTGAGCGTAGGAGCAAACCAAGTGGTGGGCCACGTAGGATCCGTCCGAAGATTCAGCACGTCATGGACTTCGTTGGGCAACTCCACGGTGTAGCCTTCGGCAATTTGCAACACCGGCCCCAGGCCCTGAATCAGGTTGATGCGGGACATGGTCGCGGGCATCTCACCCTTGGTCGCGAAGCAGGAAGAGAAACCTCCTCCACGGAAGTAACCCAGGCTTGCGGGGCTCCACTGTGTGGCGTCCAGGCATCGCCCCACCTCCTGCACAGTAATTTCCCAGTACGGCTTCAGGACCCTCGCGTCACCTTTCATTTGTTCACCCGTGGCATCGAGGGTGGCCGCGCCGGAGTTGATCAGGTGGATGATGCCTCCGCTGGCCTTTCCGGTCAGACTCTTTCCGGTGACGCGTTTGACTGCCTCCGGACTCCAGAACGTGCGCACGTCAGCGAAGATCTGTGCCGTGTCGGTCAGCAGATGCCCGAACAGCATCGCGGCGCCGTTGAGCGCATCGTTCTCGGTGGCGAAGACAAAAGCCTCCCGGATGCCGTTCCAGTCGAAGGAGGAATTGAGGATTGCCTCCATGAAGTCCCCATTGGGGAAGTGGTCCGTCCATTGCCGCTGACCCTGGAACCCGGCCAGAAT
>JBAVYG010000559.1:0-11318 GCA_049698675.1 Terriglobia bacterium | reverse complement strand
ACAATTCCGGCCTCGTGTCAAGACCAAAGTACAGGTGTCAGGTGTTGCCTGGCAGAGGCTGGGTGCTGGGGGCCAGGGGCCTGGTTTCGACCCATCAACACACATTTAGGACACTACTGAAAGCATTGCTTCAACGATCGCGGGGACGGCTTGGAGGGATTCATCGAGCTTCGCGGGGTTCTTGCCGCCGGCTTCCGCCAAGTCTTTGCGGCCGCCGCCGCTGCCCTCGACAATCGCGGCAGCCTGCTTCACGATTTTTCCAGCGTCGAGCTTGTTCGTAAGGTCTTTAGTTACTGCTGCGACAAGGCTGACCTTGCCCTCTGAAACACTGCCCAGCACGATCACGCCGGATTGGAGCTTTGCTCTCAGATCGTCAACCATCTGCCGCATGGCGGAGCGGTCCGTGACTTCGACGCGCGCTACCACCACGCGCACGCCTCTTACTATGATATCTACACCTACAGATTGCCTGGCTTCATCCTTCCAGGATCCCGCCGCCGAGTCGGCTGGGGCCTTCTTGATCCCTCCAAGCAGTTGGCGCGCCTGATCCGCTGCTTGCTTCATTTGTTGGGATTCGAGCTTCTTGACCTTTCCCTCAAGCTCCCGAAGGCGACGCGTCAGGGGGTCGCTGCCCCCAAGCACAGCTCTTGCCGTTTCGCCGAGAGAGATCTGCCGCGGGCGCTTCTTCAATGCCCGTCCCTGCTGTTCCTGGAACGCCGACATGATTAGGCGCATGTGCTCGAGCACGGCTTTGCCAGTCACTGCTTCGATTCGCCTTGTTCCCGCCGCTACGCTCGATTCGGAGACAATCTTGAAAAGGCCGATGTCGCCCGTGCGTTGCACGTGCGTGCCGCCGCAGAGCTCTTTTGAAAAGTCGTTGATCGAGAGCACGCGCACCTTATCCGCGTATTTCTCGCCGAAAAGCGCCGTAGCGCCGCCAGCGACGGCCGAGTCCCGGTCTTTCTCTTCCGTCGCAACAACTTCGTTCTTCAGGATGTGTTCGTTCACTAGGTCCTCGATGTCGCGCAAGTCCTGCTCATCGAGCGCGGCGTAATGCGTGAAGTCGAACCGCAGCCGGTCCGGCGCCACAAGCGACCCGGCCTGCTTCACGTGTGTGCCGAGGGTTTTCCTCAACGCGGCGTGGAGAAGATGCGTGGCAGTGTGGTTTCGCATCGTCGCCCGCCTTAAGTCTTCGTCCACCTCGGCCGAGATGATGTCTCCGATTCGCAGCTTGAACTGTGGGGGTGGCCACGCCCACCGGACCCGGTGGGCGATAATCCCAGTAACGGGAGAGTAGGTGTCCTCAACCCGAGCGGCCCTCTCTCCGTTAACCGTGAACCACCCCCTATCGCCGACCTGTCCCCCGGCTTCCGCATAGAACGGGGTCTTGTCCAGAACCACTTCAAGTTCGACTGGACCCTTACCAGGCAGCACTTCAGGCAAGATTTGGTCAATTCCGCGAGGCAGGATCGCTACGACGCGGCAGCCGCTTGCCCTGGTCTCCTCGTAACCGAGGAACTCTGACTTGTGACTCCCGGACAACTTGAGGTACGCGGGCAACGCCAACTTCTTCTCGATGGCGACCCAGCTTGCACGTGCGCGTTCGCGCTGCTTCTGCATTTCGGCTTCGTAACCGGCGCGGTCAACAGCAAATCCGTATACCTTGACGATGTCTTCGATAAAATCAGGGCGAAGACCGAATGTGTCATGCAGCTTAAACAGTTCGTCGCCAGGGATCCAGGCCGGAGTCCCTTGGGGCGGGAAGCGCCGCATGAGCAAATCCGCAGCATCACGGAGGAGTGGACTGGAGGCCACCTCTTCACGTTCGCGCAGTCTCCACATCGCCCTCACGTAACTGTTGATAAGTGAAATGTTTGAGGCCTCCTGGCCAACTGCCATCTTGAAGTGCCCCATCCAGTCCTTCTTGCGAGCCTCGGCAGGCAGGAGAGCCGACACTGCGTCGAAGAGTTTGTAGAACCTGTCACGCGAATTCCACGTTCTTGCGAACTCCTCAAAGGCCGTGCGCTCCTCGTCCGTGGTGTTCCAACTTCCGGCACGACGTTGCCACCTCGACGACAGTTCCTCGTCGTGCGGGCGTTCGGCGATGATTCTTTGCAGCGGTCTTGCTAGACGAAGCGGCAGCTCCTCGCCGCTGCGCAGGACGATAGGGGTGCTTTCGAGTCGTTCAAGCCCCACGCGCGTCGTATGCGCGTACCGCTCCTCTTCTATCTTGATGGCCTTGACAACGTGGTGCTCGGTCTCGACAAGTTCGGGATACGCGTCTTTCATCATTTGAACCACGTGGCCGGCCATCTTGTAGAGAAATGGTTCATTCAGGCCCAGCGTCTGGCCGTGGTAGAGGGCGCGGCGCATGATGAGGCGCAGCACGTAGCCGCGGCCTTCGTTTGAGGGCAGGACGCCATCCGAAATCAGGAAAGTCGCGGCGCGGGCGTGATCGCCGATGATGCGCAGCGAAACGTCGGTATCGTGGTTCGCGCCATACTCCACATTGGCCAGCCCCGCTGCATCTTCGATCAGCGGCCGAAAGAGGTCGGTGTCGTAGTTCGAAATTTTGCCCTGCAAAACCGCCGCCAGCCGCTCCAAGCCTGCGCCGGTGTCAACGGAGGGCCTCGGCAGCAGTTCGTCATGGGATTCAACACATCCCCATGACCCGTCATCCTTGAACCCTTCCTTGTCACAGACGTGGTTGAACTGCATAAAGACGAGGTTCCAGAGCTCGACGTAGCGGCCGCAGTCCTGAGGACAAGGGAAGGGGCAATCCGGGTGTCCGAGCGTACTGGCAGCGGGACCAAGATCGTAGTGAATCTCGGAGCATGGCCCGCACGGGCCGGTATCGCCCATGGCCCAGAAATTGTCATGCTCATCCATGCGAAAGATGCGGTCACGCGGCACGCCCACGTCCGTGGCCCAGATTTCCGCCGCCTCGTCGTCCTCGCGAAAAACCGTGACGTAGAGCTTTTCCGCCGGAATGGCGTAATTCTTGGTGACCAATTCCCAAGCCCAGGGGATGGCTTCTTTCTTGAAGTAATCGCCGAAGGAAAAATTCCCCAGCATCTCGAAAAAGGTGTGATGGCGCGTGGTGCGGCCGACCTGCTCCAGGTCATTATGCTTGCCGCCGGCGCGGACACATTTTTGGGAAGTCGTGGCGCGCGAATAATCGCGCTTTTCGCGGCCCAGGAAAACGTCCTTGAACTGGTTCATGCCCGCGTTGGAGAAGAGCAACGTGGGGTCATGGGCCGGGACAAGCGACGACGAGGGCAGCACGCGGTGGCCGCGGGCAGCAAAGAAATCGAGAAAGCGTTTTCGAATGTCTTTCGAAGTCATATTTGATACCGGGGTATTCAATGCTGAATTATGAATTCTGAACGCTGAATTGGGCCCCTTGCGAATTAACGTGGCTGATTTCTTTTTGCGCTGACGATAATGGATGTAACGACAGAGATCAGCTCTTCAGTTTCCTCCATGAGGGGACTCATCTGCCCCTTCGGCACGATTTGCGACTCCGCCAGCAGACGAAGCCAATAGAGGCTTTCCCTCGCTTCCTTCTGGGCCACTCCGAGTTTGTGAATAAAGTCAGCGCGGCTTTCGCCCGACTGCGCTTCCTCGATGTTTGCTCCAATGGAAGTTGCTGCTCTCAGGTATTGCCGGCCGAGGATCCAGCCTGCGCCGGTTGTTTGACTCTGCAGGTACTGGTAGAGCTTGATGGCGCGTAGAGCGTACGCGAACGATCTCGCTCGAATCTCCGGCGGTTGTGCGCGAGGCGGGCTGCCTACTTGAGCTTTGGCCATTGCTGAATGGACGTCTGCAATTCAGAATTCATAATTCACAATTCACTATTCAGAATTCCCCTTCTCCCCGCTCTCAAGGTCTACGGCCTCCACTTCCTCCGCGACGGGCTGAAGTTCAGGCCTGGCGCGCACTGCTTTAATGATATCACCCGAGTTGAATCCCCGGCGCAACAGACTCTGGCATAGCGAGTGGAACCGGGGGCGTGTAAGGGGTAGGCGAAGAGTGCGGAGCTTCTTGGCGAGAGTCTGCTCCAGCAATTCCGCCTCGCTGGTCTCCCCGAAGGCTTGTTGGAGGGCAGGTTCAATCTGGCGGTAATCAACGAGTTTGGCTTTCAGCTCGCGGCGGATGCGGTAGCGGCCGTAAGCGCGGTTGCGGGCCAGCGAGGAAGCATAGTGCTCGGCAAACTTCTTATCGTCCAGGTAGTGGAGCTCGCGGAGACGGGCAATCGCCTTGGGGACCTGGCTTGAGTCCGGGAATTTCTTCTGCAGCGCCCGGCGCATTTCGGCCACGGAATAGGGGCGGCGAGCGAGCATCCGCAGGGCTGCGCTGAGCGGGTCTGGTGGCGCTGCTTTAGCTCTCTGCAAACCTTCCCACCTCGCCGGCCTTTTCCATCTCGTAGCGAGTGGCGTCCGCGGTAGTTCGGATGCCGGCAATACGCAGCTTGAACTCGTCGGGGTTGGAGGAGTTGGTCAGAGCTTCTTCCAGCGTGATCAGGCCCTGCGAGTGGAGGTCGAAGAGCGACTGGTCGAAGGTTTGCATGCCGTACTGGGAAACGCCCGAAGCCAGGGCCTCCGTGATCAGCCGGGTTTTTTCAGGATGGACGATGCAATCCCGGATGTACTCGGTGGTGACCAGGACTTCCACCGCCGGCACTCGCCCGATGCCGTCGGATTTCCTGACCAGACGTTGGCAAATAACGGCCTTCAGCGTGCTCGCCAGTTGCAGGCGGATCTGCTTTTGCTCGGTGGGCTGGAACACCGTGATGATGCGCTGCACAGTCTCGGTGGCGTCCGTGGTGTGCAAGGTGGAAAGCACCAGGTGGCCGGTTTCGGCGGCCCGCAGGGCAGTCTGGATGGTTTCCAGGTCGCGCATTTCGCCCACCAGAATGACGTCGGGGTCTTGGCGAAGGGCGGCGCGCAAGGCGGAGGCGAAGCTGGGCGTATCCACGTCCACTTCCCGCTGGTTCACAAGTCCCTTCTTGTCGCGCTGCAAGAACTCGATGGGGTCTTCGATGGTGATGATGTGGTCGGTGCGAGTGGAGTTGATGCGGTCCACCATAGCCGCCAGGGTTGTGGACTTGCCGCAACTGGTGGTGCCGGCCACCAGCACCAGCCCGCGCGTTTCATCGCAAATCTTCTCCAGCACCCTGGGAAGGGAAAGTTCCTCGAAGGTCTGGATCTTGGTCGGAATCACGCGGAGGACCATGCCGACGTTTCCGCGCTGCTGGAAGACGTTCACGCGGAAGCGGGCCAGCCCGGGGACGCCATAGGGCATATCCAATTCGGTGTTTTCCTTGAACTTCTCCTTCTGCCGGTCGGTCATAATGCTGAAAGCAAAGTCCAGCATGTCTTCGGGGGAAATGCGAGCATATTGGGTGAGCGGCTGGAGCTCGCCATCCACCCGGATGTAAGGAAAATTCCCTACCTTCAAGTGCAGGTCGGAAGCCTTGTTCTCGCAGGCGGTCCGAAGCAAGGTATCGATGGTCACGCTTTGGCTGCTCATGGCTGATCCTCGCTGCCAAGCATTCCTGATTCTCCGTCAACTTAGCATGACGGTCGAAGGTAGTCAAAGAACAAGAGTCAGGTGCTGGGGACTGGGGGCTAGGTGCTGGGGACCGAGGAAATTCCTTTCCCCAGCCGCTAGTGCCTGCCTTCCTGACTTCTGCTCATGAATGGCTTTCCCAGCCACCGTGAGAATTACGGCGCCACGGCGATGGGCTGGCTGCAGAAGGTAAGCCAGCCATACTTGTCCTCCGCCTGCCCCTGCACGATGGAAAGGAAGCGTTCCTGCAAGCTCAGGGTAATCGGACCCGGCTGGCCTTTGCCTACCACAATGCGGTCCACGGAGCGGATGGGAGTGATCTCCGCAGCCGTACCGGTGAAAAAGACTTCGTCGGCGATATAAAGCATCTCGCGCGAGAGGGTCTGCTCGATGACGGTGTAACCAAGCTCACGGGCGAGGGTGATGACAGAATCGCGCGTGATGCCGGGAAGGATGGACGAGGAGAGCGGCGGGGTGATGATCTTGCCCTCGCGCACTATAAAGAGGTTTTCACCACTCCCTTCGCTGACGTGGCCGGAGGCGTCGAGCGATATGCCTTCCACATAACCGTTGGTCAGCGCCTCCATCTTCACCAGTTGGGAGTTCATATAATTCGCGGCCGACTTGGCAATCGCCGGCAGGGTGTTGGGCGCAATGCGCTGCCAGGAGGAAACGCACGCGTCCACGCCTTGCCGCAGAGCTTCCTCGCCGAGGTATTTCCCCCACTCCCAGGCCAGCAAGTAAATCTCAATCGGGTTCTTCAGCGGGTTCACGCCAACCTCGCCGTAGCCGCGGAAAATCACCGGGCGCAGGTAACAGTGCTTGACGTTATTCACCCGCACCAGCTCCACCATCGCCTGGGCCAGTTGATCGCGCGTGAACTGCAGTTCCATGCGATAGATCTTGCAGGAGTTCACCAATCGGTCGGTATGCTCTTTAAGGCGGAAGATGGCGGGCCCCTGCGGGGTGTCATAGCAGCGGATGCCTTCAAAAAGGCACGAAGCATAACTGATCACATGCGACGCCACGTGTATCGTGGCTTCGTTCCAGGGGATGAATTCCCCGTTGTGCCACACCTTTTCGCAATACTTTAACGCCATGCCTTCCTCCCTGGCCCGTATCCGTAAGCGCGCGAACTCCCGGACCCTGCGCGGTTATGTTTCACTGCTTTAAGGGCGCAGTTGCTGAAATTATAGCATGAAGCTTGCGCGGCCTTCGCGGATTCACCCGTCCGATCTGGAGGCGGATTCTTTGCCTGCCCTTTCGTTTCTTGCTTCGCGCCTTACGCGACCTTCAGCTCGGAAGTGCAATGCGGGCAGCGCGTCGCCTGCAGAGGAATCGACGAACAGCAGAACTTGCATTCCTTCAGGGGAGGCCCGGCGGGCGCCGGGACGGGCTTAGGTCTAAGTCTGTTGACTTGACGCACGAGCAGGAAAATCGCGAACGCCACAATCACAAAGTTGATCACCGTGTTCATGAACAAGCCGTAGTTGAGCGTCGCCGCCCCCGCGGCCTTGGCCTGCGCCAGGCTATCGAAGTGCCGACCCGTAAGGGTGATGAAGAGGTTCGAGAAATCCACTTTCCCCAGCAACAACCCGATGGGCGGCATCAGGATGTCGTTGACCAGCGAGGTTATGATCCCGCCAAAGGCCACGCCCACCACGATGCCAACCGCCATATCGACCACATTCCCACGCATTGCAAATTCTTTGAACTCTTTCAGCATGGATGTTCCTCCTGCGCTTCGTCTCTCCTGTCGAGTTCGAAGCTTTTTGATTGTCCAGTTTCCGCTTCCGCTCCCCCGCACACCTGTCGGAGAGCGGGGTCGGTCCTCGCCTATGCGAAACCGGTGCATCATATCAGATGCTTGCGTCCTGGATCCTGGCTCCTGAATCCTTCTTCCACGCAACCGGCCGAAACTTACGCTTCGGGGCCTCAGTCCCCCCAATCATCCGTGCGGAAGGGCGAGGCGGGCAAGCCGGCGCGGTTATACAGATTACACGACGGGTTCATGGCCCAGGCATACCGCACGGCTACGGGGTGCGGCGCCTTTTCGCTGCGCACGACGACCGTGTCGCCGTCAATTTTGGCTTCAGCGGCGACGAACTTATGATCGTCACCCGCAATTTCAAATCCGCTGACGTTCTGCGAGGGCGAGTTCTTCGCCATGAGTCCGCCGTAAACGTACTTGAAGCGCAAACGGACTTTCTCACCCTCGACAGCCATTGACTCATAGATGGGGCCTGAATAGATCACGTCCCGTCCGTAGGCGATGGCCTGCGCGGCAAGCGCGAGGCGATAACCCACGTCTTGCTTATTCTTAGGATGAATATCGCTTGCGTCGCCAATGTCAATGGTCACCGCCATCCCGGTCTTCGGCAATGAGAGCGTCATCAGTTGGGCTTCACGCAGTTCTGACCAATTGGACCGGGGCTGGGGGATTGACCAGTTGGCGAGTTGAACGAATAGAAAGGGGAAATCACCCTCTTCCCAGACGCGCCGCCAATCGCGGATCATCGCTGGAAAGAGCTTGCGATATTGAGCCGCGCGGTCGGCGTTGGATTCTCCTTGGTACCAGATGGCGCCGCGGATGGCGTAAGGCGTAAGCGGCATGATCATGGCATTAAAGAGGCCGGCGGGACGCCAGGGATTCCGCCGCGGGTCATCGGGGGCAGGCGGTGCGGTGGGAACTGGCGCCCCGTCCGATTCGGCTTTGTCCGAATCCTGCCGCCACTGCCCCAGTTGCTGTTCAAAGTCTTGGAAGACCTTGGGGTAAGGTGAGAGTAACTTCGTTGCCGAGTCCAGTATGGATGCGAACTCGGGATCGGATTCGAGCGTGCCCCGGCTCGTCCACGACTCCGCTGGAGTCCCGCCCCAGGAGCTGTGTATCATGCCAATCGGCACATTCAGCACCTTGAGTAATTCCCGCCCGAAGAAATACCCCACCGCAGAAAACTCGCCCACGGTCTGTGGGCGCGCGGCGACCCAATAGCCGTTCACATCGCGCTGAGGTTTGCCGGCCACGGACTTCTGGACCGTGAACAGCCGCAGCATGGGGTAGTCAGCACGGGCCATTTCATCCTGATAGTTGTTTACATTTCCACCCCAGCCCTCGCGGTTTGTGCCCACGGGCATCTCCATATTGGACTGCCCGGAGCACACCCAGACTTCGCCGACCAGCACGTCGTGCAGCGTAATGGTGTTCTGGCCGGCAATGGTCATGGTGAATGGCCCTCCGGCATTGAGTGGCCCTAATTTCACCTTCCACTGGCCCTCGCTCCCAGTGACTGCGCTCACTTGTTGCCCGCAAAAAGTGACAGTAACCCGTTCACCCGGGTCGGCGGTTCCCCAAATGTGCACTTTCATGCCTTGCTGAAGCACCAAGCCGTCAGAAAGGAGACTGGGCAGCTTTACATCCGCCCGCAGACTGAGCGCGCCAAGCATAAATGCGCAGCAACAAAGCACTGTAGTTGCCTTCGCCTTGAACGTCATCTGGCACATAATGTTCCTCCGATTGATTTGCGGTGATTCCTGCGGCATTTCTCTTGCCACCCGCTCAAGAATAGAGCACAAGATTCTATGTCATAGTCTTCCTGCAAGCGAACTAATTTTGGTGAATTTCCACAGGCTCCAGTATCATGATGAAGTGGCTGCCTGCACCGACTTTTTTCATGGGGTGGTGACGGGGGCATTCTTGCTCACTCAGGGCTGCCCGCTACAATGACCATGCCAACTGAATCGGTGCGGGGACGGTCTGCGAACCCCCTGCCGCAAAAAAATGAGACAGCGCCGGGCGAGACAAAGAGCCGCGTCCCGGCGATGTTCCGGGCGCTCCGGTATCGGAATTATCGCCTGTTCTTCAGCGGCCAGATCATTTCCCTGGTCGGCACCTGGATGCAATCCGTGGCGCAGGCTTGGCTGGTTTACCGGCTTACGGGCTCGTCGCTGCTTCTCGGCTTGGTGGGCTTTGCTGGGCAAATCCCGGTTTTCCTCCTGGCCTCGATTGGCGGCATGGTGGCGGACCGAAGGAGCCGCTATCGCATTGTCATCGCCACCCAGACCTCTGCAATGTTGTTGGCGTTTGTCCTGTCGGCGCTGACTCTGCTGGGCCACATCAAAGTGTGGGAAATCATGGTCGTGGCCTCGTCACTGGGCTTGGTGAACGCTTTCGACATTCCCGCGCGCCAGGCATTTGTGGTCGAGATGGTGAGCCAGCAGGACATGGTTAACGCCATTGCTCTCAACTCCTCAATGGTGAACGGGGCGCGCATCCTGGGGCCTGCCGTGGCCGGCGTGACAGTGGCGGCAATCGGCGAAGGCTGGTGCTTCTTTGCCAATGGGGTGAGCTACATTGCCGTGATTGTCGGGCTCTTGCTGATGACCGTGACGCCACGTGCGCGAGGCAGCGGCCGTTCCGGATTCGCGAGCCTTGTGGAAGGCTTTCACTGGGTCGCGCGCACGGGGCCGATCCGCGCCCTGCTGCTCCTGCTGGGCCTTGTCAGCCTGACAGGGATGCCTTACATGGTGCTGATGCCGATTTTTGCTGACAGGGTTTTGCATCGCGGAGCGCAGGGGCTGGGTCTGCTGATGGGCGCTGCGGGAGTGGGGGCGATTATAGGGACACTGGCGTTGGCGGCGCGCCACGGCGTGCGGGGACTGGGAAGATGGGTGATGTTCGCCGCCATGGGATTCGGGGCCGCCCTAGTCCTTTTTTCCATGTCGCACTGGTTCTGGCTCTCCGTACTCCTGGTTATGCCGGCAGGATTCGCTATGATTCTGCAAATGGCTTCCTCCAACACTCTCATCCAGACCATGGTCCCCGACGAACTGCGCGGCCGTGTCATGGCCGTCTACTCGATGATGTTTATGGGCATGGCGCCATTTGGGGCGTTGCTTTCAGGAGCGATTGCGCAGCATGTGGGAGCGCCGCTTACCGTCAGGCTGGGAGGGATCATCTGCTTGGCCGGAGGCGCGGTTTTCGCACTGACATGGCCGGCCCTGCGTGGCGAAGCGCGCCAGCTCATCCTGGCGCAGTCGATGGTAGGAGGTGAGCCGCCCGAGGAAATGAGCGGATAGGAATTGCCCCATTGATTCATTGAGTCATTGTCTCATTGAAGGGATGATAGCGCAGGCGCTGCCCGCTGCGGCGGGCCGCACTCCAAAGCTGCGCTCACTGCAAGGACGAAATTGGGAAACTAGGTTAGAATAATAACGGGCTTTCAGTAATCCACACAACAAAAGGAGGTAATTGCGCGCCATGCCGCATATTGACAAACATCCGCCCGGGGCTTTTTGCTGGATCGAGCTATCCACCACCGATCAGAATGCCGCCAAGAGCTTTTACAGTTCGTTGTTTGGTTGGGCCAGCCAGGATTTTCCCATGGGTCCGAACGACTTCTACACCATGTTTCAGCTCGAGGGGAGGGACGCCGCCGCTGCGTACACCATGCGTCCTGAGCAGCGGTCCATGGGCGTGCCGGTGCACTGGATGATTTACATTGGCGTCGAAAGCGCGGACGCCACCGCAAGCCGCGTTGCGCAGCTTGGAGGGAAGTTGCTTCGGCCGCCGTTCGACGTCTACGACGTGGGACGGATGGCCGTCGTGCAAGATCCGACGGGAGCTGTTTTTGCCCTCTGGCAGCCCAAAAGCCACACCGGGACGGGAATCGCCGGCGTGCCTGGCACCCTCTGCTGGGCGGATCTGATAACGCCGGACCCCGCACGCGCCAAGGAGTTTTACACAGGCC
>JBAVYG010000558.1:0-3943 GCA_049698675.1 Terriglobia bacterium | reverse complement strand
CTGTGGCAGGCCAAAACACACGGCGTCTCCGGAAACAAGGATGGCTTTTCTCCAAAGAGCGATGGATTGGACGAAGAGGGATTCCCTGCAACGGTGTCCAAATAGCCTTGCATTCAGGATACGATTGGCAGATTGCTGTAAACATCTTTGCGTCTGTGAGATATGGGCTTCGAAGAGGCGACCTAACCTTTCTCCACCGGAGGGGACGACCGGATGCAGGTCTGCTGCCGAGACAGTGCGCGAGATGACCGGGGAGTACACATCGTGAAGTTAAATGCTAGGTATCGCCGGGTGCAGACTGGAATTTTAATTTAGCAAATCATGTTGACTCGACGCGGCGCGGTAGTCTCCACAGAATGTGCCTTCTTGCCTTTGTAGAATCTGTACGTTAGAAGCATCAGGGCCTTGCTTCATGGATTCTAAAATGTATTGTAAAAAGTCACGGTCATAAAAATCTGTGGTAGGCTAAAACGTGCGGCGTCTCCGGGAACAAGGATGGTCTTTCTCCAAAGAGCCACGGGTCAGACGAAGAGGGGTTCCCTCCAGCAGCGAGTTGCGCGGGCCTGCTGCAGAAGCTCCCCGGCTTTTCGTCCGATATGTTGATTAACTTGTGGGCGCTGGCGATGTCTAGAACCGCGGAGTGGTGCGTCAGCCGACGGACGGCTCCTCGCTACCTGTTGGCTGGCGGCGGAAGTAACCCCTCACCCGTCCCGATGCATCGGGACACCTTCCCCGACCTCTGGGGTCCGACGGACCCCATCGGGGTCCAGGAATCGGACTCCCCACGGGAGAGGGCCAGCGGAGTAGCGCAGGGCCCGCACTCCGGCCCTGCGGCTTTTCCAGCGGCGCGGGCGTTTGCCGCGCCGCAAACAGGGGAAAGTTCGTTTTCGTGACCACGCGTTAGACGAAATCCTCATACCATGGGCCGACGCCGCCCAAATCGCGTCGTGGTGGAAGAACCGCAGGGCCGGAGTGCGGGCCCTGCGCTACTTCCTACTTCTCCGTCTCCTAAAGGCTGGCGAGTTGCGTCACAATGGAGGCCAAGGAGCGAAGCATGGCCGCGACCGTCATCGTGCGCGATCCCGAGATTCTGGGAGGAATCCCTTGCTTTCGCGGCACGCGTGTTCCCTTTCGAAACCTGCTGGATTACCTTGAAGCGGGTGACACTCTCGACCAGTTCCTGGAACGATTCCCGACCGTTACCCGTGAAATGGCCACTGAGGCGCTGGAGACCGCCGAGGATTCACTCTTGACGAGGATTGGGTGAAGATCCCGCTGGACCAATGCTCGCGCGGGACCAGCGGGCGCGTGTGCCGTCGCGGGGCGGGCCGAAACAGACTTCCTGTCTCTTGACAAACGAAACAGGATAGGCTACAATTCTATGGTGAAACCAGGCAAGAGGTCGGGGCCTCGCCGGAAACATTATGCTGCGATCCTGTTCTTCCATACTCCCTACTCCCCGTTCCCTGTTCCCTATTCCCTGTTCCCTATCGTGCGTCACGGCCCCCTGGGAACGCTATGCTGCCATGTCACCGCCCGCCCCGACCCACTCCCGAGAATGTGCCAGACGGGACGAAAGGCCCCCAAATTGGCCCGCCGCGCGACGGACACAAAGTCTTCCATCTGGCCGGAACCAAGAAAGAATTCTTCAAAAATGAACGGACAACGCGGGAATGTCTATGAAAACAAAGGACCGCTGTGGAAAACTCGGCGGTGAAGCTGGAATGTTATAGAAAACAAAGGTACTTACCGGTCAAAAGCGGGAATGTTATTGAAAACAAATTGCTTATACCATTCAGGATAAACAGGCTGTTACTTCAGGATTGGAAAGGACGAAACTGTGGTGGGAGCAGGTTGAGGGGTGATCTGCTTGGGGGGCGCATCAATCCCAGCGGCTTTGTCCGCCACGAATCGCTCAATCTCTTCCAGCAATGCAGGAACGATCTCCTCTTCGCTAACCCGCCGGATAGCTTTCCCTTCTCGGTAGATCATGCCGTTGCGGCGTCCGGCGGCCACGCCCAGGTCCGCTTCGCGCGCCTCGCCCGGACCGTTCACGGCACAGCCCATGACGGCCAGGCTTAGGGGCATTTTGATGTGAGCGGTGGCCTTCTCAATTTCGGCCGCGATCTTGAACAGGTCCACTTCCAGGCGCCCGCAAGTGGGACAGGCAATCACCACCGGCCCGCGGCTCCGCAACTCCAGTGCCTTGAGCATCTCGTAGGCCACGCGAATTTCCTCGACGGGATCGGTAGCCAGGGAGACGCGGATGGTATCGCCTATGCCTTCCGCCAGCAGCATTCCCATGCCCACACACGACTTGACGGTCCCCGTGAATTGGGTGCCGGCCTCTGTAATGCCGAGATGGAAAGGATAATCAACCTGCTTGGCGAGCAAGCGATAGGCTGAAACACAGAGCTTCACATTGGAAGCTTTCAAGGAAACGACGGTGTCCGTGAATCCTAGGTCTTCAAGAATCCGGAGGTGATAGAGGGCGCTCTCCACCATGGCCTCGGGCGTCGGATAACCATACTTCTCCAGCAGCCGGCGCTCCAGGGACCCCGCATTCACGCCGATGCGGATGGGAACTTTCCGCTCCTGCGCGCGGCGCACCACCATGCGAACATTCTCAGCATCGCCGATATTTCCGGGATTGATGCGGAGCTTGTCCATCCCGGCATCAAGCGCCATCAAGGCAAACTTGTACTGAAAGTGAATATCCGCGACGAGGATCGAATCGGGGCAGCGCTTACGAATCTCGGCCAGCGCCTTTGCAGCTTCAATGTCAGGGACAGCCAAGCGCGCCATCTCGCAGCCCGCTGCCTCCATCTGCTGAATTTGCTCGACCGTCTTCCCAACCTCGCGCGTGTCCGTCTTGGTCATCGACTGCACAACAATGGGGGCATTGCCACCCATCGTGAGCCTGCCGACCTGGACGGCGCGCGTCTTGCGGCGCGGAGGAAAATACTCGGTATCGCTGAAATTCACGACAGCCTCTTAGGGAATAGGGAACAGGTAATAGGGAACAGGGGCACTGGGCAATTCACTATTCACAATTCATCATTCAGAATTGCCTTGGTCCGTTCAGTACGGTCTTAGCGTCTTCACGATGTCGTTACACATAAGGAACACCACAAGCAACAACAAGAAGAGGAAACCGACCTGCACAAACCTCTCTTTTACCTGCACACTCAGGTCGCGGCGAATCAGACCCTCGATGAGCAGCAGCAGGATCACTCCGCCGTCCAAAACCGGAATGGGCAACAGATTGAAGAGACCCAAATTGAGACTGATGAAACAGACCAGCATAATGAGCTCAGACAGTCCCGCCCGGTACGCTTCACCTGAAATCTGCGCGATCCCGATAGGCCCGGCGAGAGAACGCGTGGAGAGGCGGCGAGTCAAAATCTTCCCCATCACGTCAAACCACGCGAGGCAGTTCCGCAAGTTATCCTGGAGCGAAGCCGCAATTGCAGCGCCCCAGGGCAACTGCCTCACGACCATGTCGTTGTGAAAAGCGACTCCGATGCGCCAGCGTTTTTCTCCCATCACGTCCGTAAGAACCGGCGTCAATGTGGCTCGGATTTCCCGCCCGTCACGAAGAATTGAAAGTTGAACCGGTTTCCCCTTGCCGGATTGCAGCAGATAGAAAACCCGGGGCCAATAGAGAATCTTACGCCCATCAATGCCGACAATCTGGTCACCGGCGATGAGTCCGGCATGACCTGCAGGAAGGTCTGGCTCGACCTTATCGACAACTCCGGGCGCATAGGGGTAAAAGCCGGCATAGCCGACCCGACTCGGCCCTTCCGCGCGGGGCGTGAGGGTCATGTTTAGAATCTTGCCGTCACGTCCGACCTCGAGCGGCATAGCCTCGCCCACTGTGGTCAGGATTTTGATCTCGACGTCCTCCCACTTGGGATTTTGAAGACCGTCAAGGCGGATC
>JBAVYG010000557.1:0-5510 GCA_049698675.1 Terriglobia bacterium | reverse complement strand
ATGCCTGGTAGAGGCCCACACACAGCTCCGGAGCAAAATCCGCCTGGCCCAGCACGGCGCCTACTGCGCCTGCGCGCAAGGCCTCGTTGAGAATCACGACGGACCCAACCAGCACGCGGAAGCCCGGCCGCACCCGCCGCAGAATCGCCCGCACAGAGCGAATGTCTCCTGAACTCTCCTTCAATCCGACCACGTTAGGGATTTGCGAGAGCTTGCCGAAGGTGGAAGGTTCAAGGTGAAGTCCGGTGAACTGCGGGATGGAGTAGATGATGACGGGCCGCTCCACTTTGCGTGCGACCGTCCGATAGTGCGCCGCAAGCGTGTCAGCATCCATCTTGATTTTGTAGTAGTTGGGCGTTATAACCAATACGGCGTCAGCCCCACGCGCTACGGCTTCCTGGCTGAGGCGCACGGTGGCATCGGTGCTCTCGAGACCGGTGCCTGCAATCAGAATTTCAGGCGCACGCACCAGATCCCGCGCCACCTCCACCAGCCGCAATCGCTCGCCTTCTTTCAGGTAGGGAGCTTCCCCCGTCGAGCCCGTGACGAGGACCCCGGAGAGCCCGATTCCAACCATCTTCTGCACATTCTCGCGGAATAGCCCTTCGTCAATTTCCCCCCGGCGGTTGAACGGGGTAACTACTGGAGAAAATATTCCTTTGAGACTTTGGATAATTTCTTTGCGTGTCATGATGTTCCAGCCTTTAGCTCGGTGTCATTCCGAGCGCAGCGAGGAATCTCGCTCTGTTCTTTCCCCACCTACCCTCTAGGTCACCTTGAGCCCCGCTCCACCTCAGCGCAGAGCGAGATTCCTCGCTGCGCTCGGAATGACAGCCCCCTACGATGGCCCACCGTGTTCGCCGCTAGAGCGTTCACCTTCGTAATGCCCAAACCCTGCCAGGCAGAGCGTGGGCAGAAATCCGCGTCAGCCCTCAGCCTTCAGCGAAAATGGAGCGCCAAGGGTGGGACGAAGATTCCCGGTTGATCCGTTCTGATGCAGCTCTTGCAAGCTTGCAACCCACACCTGCCCTTTTCGCAATTCCCTAATCCCTGCAATCACCGCCCCGGCAGCGGACAGAGTGGTAATGCACGTGACGCCATGTTGAATTGCGGCGCGGCGGATCACCCGGTCATCCTGCCGGGAGGAACGGCCCAGCGGCGTGTTGATGATCAGATCAATCGCAGCGCTCTTTACGAGGTCCACAATGCTCGGGCGTCTTTCCGCCACCTTGAAAACTCTCTCCACCGGAATGCCGGCGGCGCGCAAGGCCTGAGACGTGCCGAGCGTTGCGACCAGCTTGAATCCCATCTCTACCAGCTCACGCGCAATCGGAATGACCAGGGGCTTGTCATGATCGTTCACGGAAATGAAGATGCGCCCGGAAGTGGGTATGCGGTTACGGGTGGCAAGCTGGGCCTTGGCAAAAGCAAGGCCAAAAGAGTCTGCAACACCCATGACCTCCCCGGTGGACTTCATTTCGGGACCGAGTATGGTGTCAGCTCCGGGAAACTTCTGGAAGGGGAAGACCGGGGATTTCACAAAGAAGTGGCGCACCGGCAGTTCCCGCGCAAGACCGAAGCACGAGAGTTTGCTGCCTACCATGAGTCGAGCGGCAATCTTCGCCAGCGGCACGCCGGTGGCCTTGCTGACGTAAGGGACAGTCCTGGAGGCGCGCGGATTAACTTCCAGGACGTAGACAAGCCCATTCTGAATCGCATACTGGATGTTCATCAATCCCACAACATTCAATTCCTTGGCCAGCTTTACAGTGTACTCACACAGCGCCCGATGTTGCGGCTCGCCGATCGAAACCTCCGGGAGAACGCAAGAACTGTCTCCGGAGTGAATTCCCGCCTCTTCGATGTGCTGCATGACGCCCGCGATGACCACCTCCGCCCCGTCCGCTAATGCGTCCACATCCACCTCCGTAGCGTTTTCCAGGAAGTGGTCCACTAGGATGGGGAAAGCGCGCTGCAGTTCTTCCGCGCGGTGCACGTAATCGCGAAGCATGGCCTCGTCGTACACAATCACCATGGCGCGTCCACCCAGCACGTAGGAGGGACGCAACAGCACGGGATATCCGATTTCGCGCGCGATCTCCACCGCCTCCTGGACGTTCATGGCGGCGCCGTTTTGAGGCTGGGGAATCTTCAGGTCGGCGAGCAGCTTGCCGAAGTGCTTGCGGTCCTCAGCCAGATCGATAGACTCCGGCGAAGTACCAATGATGGGCACGCCGGCAGCCTTAAGCTGGCGCGCCAGATTGAGCGGCGTCTGCCCACCGAATTGCACGATGACGCCCTCAGGTTTTTCCTCGTCAACAATGGCCATTACGTCTTCAAAGGTGAGGGGCTCAAAGTAGAGGCGGTCGGAGGTGTCGTAGTCGGTCGAGACGGTCTCGGGATTGCAATTCACCATGATCGTCTCGAAGCCTTCCTCTTTGAGCGCGTAGGCGGCGTGAACGCAGCAGTAATCGAATTCAATTCCCTGCCCGATGCGATTGGGGCCGCTGCCCAGGATTATGATCTTGCGCCGCTGGGTAGGTTCGGCCTCGTCCTCATCTTCATAGGTCGAGTAGAGATAAGGGGTGAAGGATTCGAACTCGGCTGCGCACGTGTCCACACGCTTGAATACCGGGCGAACGCCGAGGGCAAGACGCCGCGCGCGGACGGCTTCCGCCGACGTGCCCCACACTTCTGCCAGGTGCGCGTCCGCAATGCCGTGGCGCTTGGCCTCCCGCAACACCGGCGCAGGCACAGTTTCTACATCGAAGCGCTTCAATTCTCCCAGCAGGCCCACAATCTGTTCGAGCTGGTTCAAAAACCACGGGTCGATGCGCGTGATTTCCGCCAGGCCTTCCACGCTGTAACCCGCTTGCAAGGCAAAGAGCAAGTACCACAGGCGCTCGGGATGGGGGATCGTCAAGCCGCGTTCCAGCTCGCCGGGGTCGTCCGGAGGGGTGGGCGATTTTCTGCCCGTCTCAAGCGACCGCATGCCTTTCAGCAGCGATTCTTTGAAGGTGCGGCCAATGGCCATCACCTCGCCCACCGATTTCATTTGGGGGCCCAGCGTGTGATCGGAGTCGGGAAACTTCTCCTGTGCCCACTTCGGAATCTTCACCACCACGTAGTCGATGGTCGGCTCGAAACAAGAGGGGGTCTTCTGCGTGATGTCGTTGGGAATCTCATCCAGGCTGTAACCCACCGCCAGCCTGGCGGCGATCTTGGCGATGGGAAAGCCGGTGGCTTTGGAGGCCAGCGCGGAGCTGCGCGACACGCGGGGGTTCATTTCAATCACCACCATGCGTCCCGAGTGCGGATCAACGGCGAACTGGATGTTCGAGCCGCCCGTCTCCACACCCACGGCGCGGATGACCTTGAAGGCCGCGTCGCGCATCAACTGGTATTCCTTGTCGGTGAGCGTCTGCGCAGGCGCCACGGTGATGGAATCCCCCGTGTGTACACCCATAGGGTCAAAGTTCTCGATGGAGCAGACCACCACGGCATTGTCCGCGTGGTCGCGCATGACTTCGAGCTCAAATTCCTTCCACCCCACCACCGACTCTTCGACCAGCGCCTCATGCACCGGGCTGATCTCCAAACCATTCCTCACCGTTTCGGCCAGCTCTTCCCGGTTGTAGGCCATGCCGGCCCCGGTTCCGCCGAGAGTGAAGGAGGGGCGAATGATGAGGGGGAATCCCACTTGCTGAGAAAAATTGAGCGCGGCGTCCACATTGTTCACCAGGACGCTCTTGGGCACGTCCAGCCCTACGCGCTGCATGGCGTCTTTAAACCAGAGCCGGTCCTCGGCCATCTTGATGGCGTTGAGCGAGGCGCCGATTAATTGCACGTTGTATTTTTCCAGCACGCCGCTCTCCGCCAGCTCGACGGAAAGGTTCAGGGCCGTCTGCCCGCCCACCGTCGGCAGGAGCGCGTCAGGCCGCTCGCGCTCGATGATGGCTGTCAAGTACTCGAGGGTGAGCGGCTCAACATAAGTTCGGTCGGCGAATTCGGGGTCGGTCATGATCGTGGCGGGGTTGGAATTCACCAGCACCACCTCGTAACCCTCGGCTTTGAGCGCCTTGCACGCCTGCGTGCCCGAATAGTCGAACTCGCACGCCTGGCCGATAATGATCGGCCCGGAGCCGATGATCAGAATTTTGCGTAAATCAGTGCGTTTGGGCATGTAAATAATTCTGAATTATGAATAGTGAATTATGAAACCCAGCCTTCGCGCGTCATCTTGCCATTCACCATTCACTATTCATCATTCACTATTGTTTGAACTCTTCCATCATCTTCGCGAACCTATCAAAAAGGTACGCCGAGTCATGCGGGCCGGGCGAGGCCTCAGGGTGATACTGCACGCTGAAAAGCGGCAGGGATTTGTGCCGCAGGCCCTCGAGCGTTTGGTCGTTCAAATTCATGTGGGTTAATGCAACTTCGCTGGAATTGAGCGAGTCCGGGTCCACCGCGAAGCCGTGATTCTGGGCGGTGATTTCTACCTTCCGGGTTTCCAGGTTCATGACGGGTTGATTGCCGCCGTGGTGGCCGAACTTGAGCTTATAAGTTCTGCCGCCGAGCGCCAAGCCGATAATTTGGTGGCCGAGGCAAATCCCGAAGACTGGCACTTTACCCATGAGGCCTCGGACGGCCTGTGCGGCGTACTCGAGAGGTTCGGGGTCGCCCGGCCCATTGGAAAGAAATACCCCGTCGGGCTTCAATTCCAAAACCTCTTCAGCCGAAGTCGTAGCGGGCACAATAGTGACGCGGCAACCTACATCCACCAAGCGGCGCAGGATGTTCTGCCTGATCCCGTAATCGTAGGCCACGACGTGAAACCGTGCCAGCAGCTCCAATTGTTTGCTTTCCTTGAAAATGTCGCGCGTCGGTTCCGTCCATTGGTAGCGCCACAAAGTTGTGACCCGGCTGGCCAGGTCGAGCCCCACCATGATCGGCACCGCCTTGGCCTTTGCCACCAAGCCGGCTTCATTGAAATCCACGGTCGAGAGCACGCCTCGTTTTGTGCCGTACTGCCGCAGGTGCCGCACCAGGGCACGCGTGTCGATGTTAGAAATCACCGGGAGGCCGTATTCCGCCAGAAAATCCGGAGTTTCCTCAACTGACCGCCAGTTGCTGGCAAGTACGGATAATTCACGCACTACCAGACCCTCCGCGTAGGGTCGCGCCGATTCGGAGTCCAGCGGGTTTATCCCGTAATTCCCGATGTGAGGGTAAGTCAGAATAACGATCTGACCTGCGTACGAAGGATCGGTCAGGATTTCCTGGTAGCCGGAAAGCGAAGTGTTAAAGACAACTTCACCAAAACGTTCGCCAGTGGCGCCGTAGCCGCGCCCCCGGAATATTCTTCCATCCTCTAAGGCGAGTATCGCGTCCATGCAAGTTAACAGTCGACAGTTGACAGTCGACAGTCAAGAGTCAGCAGTCTAAAGTCCTGTGCGCCATGTGGAGCACGCGCTGAGACAATTGGGCATTTCTGCTTCTTACCCACG
>JBAVYG010000556.1:0-6225 GCA_049698675.1 Terriglobia bacterium | reverse complement strand
TCTACCCGACAGGCTCGGGAGTTCCCTCCCGGCCTCAGCGCAGATCGGCCTCCGCCGCCGGACACCGCTAACTCCAGGGACTGTTTTACACCCGAAATCAACGGCCAAGGTAAGATACAAGCGCAGAGTTTGTGCCCTTCAAACTCTGCGGCTTCTAATTTTGGATAATCCCGTGTCTGTTATTGCTGACTACAAACATGGCGTTCCGGAAAAGCCGCAGCGTCTTAGGAAAGGGAGACTCTGCGCTGCCTGCTTCTTCCTACGTCCGAGCTGCTGCCTGGCTGGACCGAGAGTTGAGCAAATCGAGTGCCTCTTCGAGCGCATCGAGCGACCTCGATATGGCCACGGGTGGGCGGAGGGCACGAATTCGCTCGGGAGTCGAGCTGTCTCTCATGGTCTCGCGCACGAATTCAGCCATCTGCGCATCAGTGAATAGCAGGTCAACGTATGGGAGGTAGCCCAGACGCGCGGCGTCGTTGTGGTGACTCGGCTTCGGCTCAGAAGAACGGCGTCGGGCGCAAATCCTCAACCTCCAATTAAGCCAGAAACCGGGGCAGTCCGCGGGATCGAGTGCTCGGGCAAGAGACTCCTGTTCGCTGTCGGGAGCGCCAAACAGATCGCGCGCCACGCCACAGACAAGGTATCCGAAAAGCCAGCGTATGGGACGGTCGTCTGTTGTGAGCTTAAGTTGGTCAGACTCGGTCAAGCCCGCGACGGGCAAGTATTCGACCGATGTCGCCCGGAGTCCAATTTCCTCCGCTCGACTGAGAAAAGCCTGAAAGAGGCTTGCGGACAGCCGCAGCGCGTCCGCATCGATCGGGGGCAGTTTCCCGAGACGCGACTCCTCCACGCACAAGGATATTGCCTTCTCAAACCCCGCCCAACAGTCTGGCACTTTCTCGGGAGGCACCGGGGTATGTGGAAGGTCCCGTACGGGGCGATTATCCTTTCTCTGAGCATCGAGCTTTTCCGCCGCGGCTGCAAATCGGGCGGCATCGTACATCCGGTTTTCCAGGTCTTGGTAATCCTGGTTCTCCATGGTCGCCCGCAAATACTCCGCCGCGCCCGCGTTCAGGCGTCCCGGAAGTACATCAGTCCACTCGGCCAACTGAGCGACGCCGTGACCGATTGCGGTGATGAGCCCACGGTCAGCCATTGCCCGCAGGATTTCTCGCGCGAAGAGGGTTTGCGGCCCAGGGGGCCCACCTTGCGTCGTGGGGAAGTCAGTGCGGATCGGCGCCAGGTCGCCGAGGACCTGATACCTTCCCCCGCGCCGCGAAGCGTCTCCGTACCTGATTAGCTCGCCCGCCTGCGTCAGCGTGAAAACGAGCGTGCATCCGCGCCGCTTCCAGGCATCGCAAAAGGAGGCGTAACGCACAGGGTCGCCCCGGCGCTGCTCCTCCAGTAGGTCGATCTGCGGGGTGTCCAGAAAGATCAGGGGCATTGTCCTACCTCCTGCATCAGGGGAAACAGGTGTCAGGTACTTTTGTCGGGCCTCGGGGCAACGGCGGGCCTGGCGTCGAGGGTTAGTCGCTTTTGCCGATATTCGCGCCGAACTCCCGCCAGTCTTCAATATCCTTGGCTTTGAACCGCTTGGTGAAGCCGGAGCCACCTCCGACTTGCATCTCAGCATCCCGGCCCGTGACGATTAGATGAAAGTCGTCCGGTGAAAGCGTCCCCGTGAAATACTCCATCACGCCATCAGTAGTCGTGAGGCCGTCCCAGCTTACGTCGCGCGCTGCTGCGCGGCGGCCATCGGCTAGGAAGATGATTTCTTTCGGGCCGTACATTAGGATCCACCCCATGCCGCGCCGGGTGAAGGTGACGGTGATTCCGCCAGGTTGACAGTCAGCGGTCTGCCCGGGGCATTGGTACTCGAAGTCGAGCGCCCCGCCGCCGAGGATTCCTAGCTTGCCCAACGCCCATTTGTGAGTGCGGCTCTGAACAGTCGTGACATCCTTGAATTTGTCGTAGCGCACATTCTCGGGCTTCCGAGCATGCACCTCGACCGCCTCGAGGAGAACCATCGCGGTTAGAAGTAACGTCCTTGTCATGTTCATTCCCCCTTGGCCAACGGCCGGCCAAACTCGCAGCGTTGTATGGACTACGGAAAGGGTAGCCCCGCGAATGGCCCCTGTCAATGCGCTGTCAGCAGCTAGCGCGGAGTCGCCGCCTTTGCGACTCTGCGGATTTTGACATTTAATAATTCCTGTACGATTAATGCGCTTGCACTAATGGCACAGCGGAAAGCGGCAGAGTTCCAACTGCCGGGCCAACCCCCGGGTTCCCCAGCCCCGAAGGACCTACCGCAGCCCAGGCCAACGGCCTGGGGTCCAAAAGCAGTCCCCTTTCTATCGGGGCAAGCCCTGAAGGGGCGGGACACGAATTCGTCGCGCCCTTTCAGGGCTGGGTTTGCCAAGGCAGGAGGGGCCACTCGGCGACCCAGGCCGCTGGCCTGGGCTTTGTTAGTTCGCCCCTTTGGGGCTCAAAAACAGGTAGCGCGGACCGTCGGTTTTGCGGTCCGCGTCTTTTCCGCAGCCATCCTCCCGACCGTGCTGTATTCTAACGCGGTGTCGAAAGCCCGGCGTCCTTTTCTTTCCGATCGGTATTTCTTTATCGCCGTGCGCAGGCGCAGCCGGTGACAGCAGTCGCAGCCCCAAGGGGGCGCACCATCCCGCCGAGGCGGGACCAGGGCAACGCCCTGGGTCAGCGAATTCCCACCAATCTTCTTCGCAAGCCCTGAAGGGGCGGCACAACCCCCTTCAATCCCACACATACCGCTCGTCGTAGGCGATCCCGTGGGCTTCCAGCAACTTTCGGAATTCGTCTTGGAAGCTCACCACACGGTGATGGTTTTCCTGTTGCGCGATGTATTCCACGATCTCTTCCACGTCCGCCGCGCTCACCGAAAACCCGCCATACCCGCTCTGCCAATGGAAGATTGGGTGCACGTAGAGTTGGGATAGGGATTGCGGCATGGCGAAACACTTGTACCGCCCTTTCAGGGCTGAGGGCTGAAATTTGGGATGCTATCTCGTCCCAAGCCGTTGGCCTGGGCTTTGTTAGTTCGCCCCTTTGGGGCTCAAAGCAACCGCGGTCCGCAATATCAAGTGATGATGTCAGGCGGCCAGGAGCAGGTAGCGCGGACCCACGAGCTATTAGGATTAGAGCGAGCCGGCCGTCAAAAGTTGACGAACAGGTACTGACACGGTTCCTTCACCGTTTCTCCTGTCACTCGTAGTGCGTCCACATTCGCAGCACTTTGACTGTGCGGCGCTCTGGAACGACCTGGTACACGAGCCTGTGCTGAATATTGATACGTCTTGAGTAGGCGCCGGCCAAATCGCCGACTAGTTTTTCAAATGGCGGGGGTTTTGAAAAGGGATCTTTGGCCAGCAAGTCGAGGAGCTTTTGCGCTCTCTCCCGCAACCCCGACGCCGCAAGCCGTTTCGCGTCCTTCTGCGCTTGCCTTGTGTAAACAAGATTCCAATCGTTCACCAGCCGGGCTCTTTCTCACATTCCTCAATAGGAGTTTCCAGTCCCACCCGAATGGATTCACGCATGCCCGGCACCGACAGGAGGTAAAGGGTCTCCTGAATGGCGTTCCAATCTTCCTCGGGCACCAGCACGGCATTGGCGCGCAGACTGGTAATCAAGACCGGTTGATGCGCTTCGGCCGCCTCGTCAAGAATTCGGTCAAGCTTCTCCCCTGCCTCTTTGGCATCCAGAGTGTTCATGCTGTAAGATTACGCTCTTTCGCAGTCCCGGGCAAGGAGGAGGGCACGGGCCGTCCCGCCTTGCGGGATCCGCCTCTTTTCCCTCGCCATCATCGGCGGGTGGCGCATACGTGCCGACGGTTTTTGTCGGCATGATGCGCGTTCCCGACGATGGGCGCATACATCGCGACAAAAGGCGTCGCGACGTATGCGCCACCCGCCCTCCTCATTTTTCTGCTGCGGATATTTTCCTAAGCGAGCCGAACCATACATACAGACACAGACCCACAAACAGCAGGGCGGAAACGCTTTGCGACACCGCATCGTGCGCGTAGAAGGGCGTCTGAATCCACTCTTCCTTGAAGTGCGGCAGCACGCGTAGCGCCGCCCCAATCACTCCGCCGAGTGCGCCGCCCGCCATCAAGCCGCCCGCAATGATGATGCCGCGGTCGCGGATGGTCTTGCCGTGCTGGCCGCCGACCTTCTCCCCGCGCTTGTTCACCAGGTGCGAGAGAAATCCGCCGACTAAGATCGGCGTGGTCAACTGCAGCGGCAAATAGACTCCCAGCGCGAAGACCATGGAAGAGAGGCCGAGCATCTCGAGCACCACGGTGATCATGGCGCCGATGCCGAACAACATATAGGCGATCGGCTGGCCGCTCATGAATCCCGACACCACGGCTTTCAGTGCGGAGGCCTGGGGCGCCACCAGGACCGCCCGCAGGTCGCCGGGCACGCCCTCTCCGAATTGGAAGGCCTTGGCCAGCAGGATGATGGTTAAGCCCGCGGTGATGGCCGCGGCGACGACCCCGATAAACTTCACCTTTTCCTGCGCCGCAGGCGTGGAACCGAGCCAGTAGCCGGCTTTCAGGTCGGTAATGAACTGTCCCGAAGCGCAGAGGGCTACACAGACCATGCCGGCGAGGGCCATCACGAAGAACATGCCGGTGGTCCCGGAGAGCCCGAACTTCAGCAACACCACCGCGGAGACGATGACGGTCATTAACGTCATGCCGCTGGCCGGGTTGTTTGCCGTGGTGGCAATGGCGTTGGCAGCCACCGTGGTGAAGAAGAATGAGAAGAGCAGCGTCAGCGCCAGGCCCACGGCGACCACGGTCCACGAAACATGAAGGCGTCCGAAGAACGCGGCCACTCCGAGGGCCCCCAGCACCACGCCGAGGAGGATGGTGATGATGGGAATGTCACGGTCGGTGCGTTCCAGGTGGGGCGCTTCGCCGTGGCGGAAGGCGTGCAACGCGATGCCGAACGATCCGGCAACCACGCGCAGCGACTTGAGGATGCCGACGAGGCCGGCGGTCGCGATGGCGCCCACGCCGATGAAGCGCACATAATTGCGGTAGATGTCGGAGGCCGCCATGTGCGAAATGGGGATGGTGGCGGGATACACCGTGGCGTCGCCCATGTGGCTGCCGATGAACCAGATCATGGGGACGAGCACGAAGTTCACCAGAATGCCGCCGGCGCAAAAGATCATGGAAATGCGCAGGCCCATCACGTAGCCCAGGCCGAGGACGAAGCTGATAGCGTCGAAATTGAAGACCATGCGCCCGCGCTCGGCCAGTGACCGGACCACGGGCACGAACTGGAAGTTCAGGTACTCCTTCCAGACGTGGAAGGTGGTGACAAAGAAGTCGTAAACCGCGGCGATGACGGTGGCCTGAATCAACAGTCTGGCCTGAGAGCCGCCCTTCTCGCCGGTGACCAGGACTTCGGTGATCGCCGTAGCCTCCGGAAAGGGCAGCTTGCCGTGCATTTCGCGCACAAAGTAGCGCCGCAGCGGAATGAGGAAGAGGATGCCAAGGCAGCCGCCGGTCAGGCAGATGAAGATGGTCTGCACCGGATGCGGGTCGAGGTGGAGAATGTAGAGTGCCGGCACGGTGAAGACGGCGCCGGCCACCACGCTGCCAGAGGCGCCGCCTATGCCGGTGATGATCATGTTCTCCAGCACGCTGGAGCGCCGCCGGTAGACGCGCGCCAAGCCGATGGCGAGGATGGAGATGGGAATCGCCGCCTCCATTCCCTGGCCGACCTTGAGGGCGGAATAGGCCGACGCGACGCTGAAGACGATACACAGCAACGTGCCCCACAGCACCGCGCGCCAGGTCACCTCCGGTGGCGCCATGCTGGTGGGCACCAGCGGCATATAGATTTCGCCGTCCTTCAACGGCTGGTATGCGTTTTCCGAAAGCGACTTGGTTTCGACATCGGCCATGCGTAAACGAGCCTCCTGACCGGGGCCAAACGCTGGGCCGTCCATCATTGCCCCGCTGCGGCCCCCCCCTCGAACAAAACGGGCAACCATTATCTCATAGGGAGTCAAACATCGCTTGCGACGACACAGCAGTGACGGAGGTCACACTGTGAAGTGACTTGGAGGAGATCCATCATCGCGACTGAGCCACCACGCACACCACCCCGCCCCCAAGTCTCTGAGCGTCTGGATGAAATGGCCCTTCAACCCGAGTTCCTAAGTTGGGGTCATCAGTCA
>JBAVYG010000555.1:0-2092 GCA_049698675.1 Terriglobia bacterium | reverse complement strand
GTCGTAGGTGGGACAGGATGGGAGGTTCCAGTCACTGATTCAATGCCTCAATGAACCAATCACCGAATGCTTTTGATGGCTGATGGCTGAACGCTCACTACTAACAACGGACGACTTTTCGTGTTCGCACGCAGAATCCAAGTGCAATTATTGAGTCCACAGGGGCCGCGGGCCTGCCCCATTGCCTGGCTGGATAGTTTCTTTATGCGGAGTTTCACCGGACGCTCGGCTCTTGATGAGACTCTTCCCGTAGCGGATGGCTTGATCGAGGTGGGCTTCGGCGTGGACCTGCAGGCTCTGAGAGTAGACCTTGAAGATTGGCTCACGCAGAAGTTTGGCGCAGGCAAGCAGGTTAACTTAGCTCTGACCGAGATCGATTCCGACAAGCCTACCCGACCTTAGAGGTCGCTGAAAAAAGGGGTTCGGGAAAGGGGGCTAGGGACTGGGGACTGGGGCAATTATGAATAGTGAATGTAAATTATGAATTGTGAATTGAAGAGGCGTGGCGGTTCGAGGCGCTGGGAGTGGCGCACAATGGAAAGTCTGCGTCCGCGGTTCACCATTCACTATTCATAATTCTGCTCGTCACTCGTCACTGCTCTTCTGGCACCTGACACCTGACACCTGGTACCTGCTCTCATCACGTTACTTTTACAGCGATCATTACTTTGTCGTCGAGGTGAGTCCCCTTGGCGGAGAACCTGGCTACGTCGGCGTTCACGGTGGTTACGATGTCTGCCGCGCTCTGGGTAATCGCGCCTCGGACACAATTGACAAGGCGCCCAGTCCCGTACTCTTCCTGCTGTTCATCCATCGACTCCGTGATGCCATCAGTACAGAGGACCAGCACATCCCCCGTCTGGAACTTGACTTGCCCGTGCTGGTACCGAACGTTGTCAAAAAGGCCGACGACCATGCCGCCTTCTGTAAGGTTCACAGCCTCCCCCTCGGTCCTGACAATAACCGGTGGCACGTGTCCGCAGTTGATGTAGTCGATGGCTTGTCGTTGAATGTCAATCAGCCCCAGGAACATGGTGAGGTATTTCCCGCCGCGGGTTCCCGCCAGGATCATGTGATTCAGGGACTCTGCCAAGCTGGTGAGGGAGTGGAGATTGAGCACCAGCGCGCGGAGAGTCGCCTGGAGGTTGGACATGATCATGGCCGAGCTGATTCCTTTGCCCTCCACATCAGCTACGACCACAAGAAGGGAATCGGGGCCAAGAGTTAGGAAGTCGTAATAGTCACCTCCCACTTCGTAGCAGGGCTCGTTCGTCACGGCGATGTCAAAGCCCGGCACCAGAGGCGCCCCTTCGGGAAGAAGGCTGCGCTGGATGTCGCGAGCCAGCGCCATTTCGCGTTCCAGCCGCTCCTTCTCGAGCAGAGCGCGATGGAGTTGCGCGTTCTCCAACGCCAGCGCCATGTGGTCCGAGAGCGTCAGCAGGAAGTCCACGTCCTCTGAGGTGAAGCCTCCACTTCTTTTATTAAGGAGTTGGAGGGCGGCGATGATTTTTCCGCTCTTGTTGCGGATCGGAAGGCAGAGAATGTTTCGGGTGCGGTAGCCTGTCTGCGCATCCACGTCGCGGTTGAATCTCGGGTCGGCATAAGCATCGGGGATGTTGAGGATTTCGCCGCTCTGGGCTACGTAGCCCGCAATGCCCCTACCGAGCGGCAAACGGATTTCCCGCTTCTCCAGTCCGTGGGCGATCAGCGACCAGATCTCTTTGCTCTTTTCATCCACCAGGAAAAGCGTGCCGCGCTCTGCGTCCGCCTGAGCCTTTGCCACTTCCAGGATGCGGCCCAGCAACTCGCCGAGGTCCAGGGTTGACGCGAGGGCCTTCGTGGCCTCCATTAGGAACTGGAGTTTGGAGAGCGTCTGCTGCTCCGAGGAACGCAACTCCGCGTCGCGCAGAGCGACAGAGGCAAACCAAGCGTGCAACTGAAAGACGACGAGCCTCGCGCCGGGGGGAGTCTTCGCACATGCCACCAGCAGCACGCCCTTCACCTTCGCATCCTCGACGAGTGGGTAGGCGGCCACAAAGGCGAGCTGATTTTCCTTCGCCCACGCTGAGAGTTCGTCGCCCTGGGCCGCTTC
>JBAVYG010000554.1:0-9820 GCA_049698675.1 Terriglobia bacterium | reverse complement strand
CTTCAAGATCCCCCTTTCCACCCTCAATCAAAAGATCAAGCGACTCCAGATCGACGTTAAGCGCCGCGGGGAATCATAATCGCTTTGGAGTGCGGCGGCTTGCCGCCGCTTTACCCGCCGCGAGCTTGCTCGCTGTCCGTCTCATTCGGTAAAATCGACCAGCCGTGGAACGCCCAGCAAGCTGGTCCCGCCGAGCGGGAAAAGCGGCGGCAAGCCGCCGCACTCCAAAACACACCCGACTTTCGTGTCCAAAGATCAGTGGGGAAAAGGGTACCGTCGACTTGTCATGGGTGAGGCAAAGCGTGCAAGTTTCGGAAGTGCTCAGTGGACAGGAACAGAATGATCATCATGCTGGCGTTATATCCCACATGAAGAAAGACGCTGGGCGCCAATGAACCGCTCCTACCTCGCGCCAGTGAAAACACTAGCCCTACGAGGAAAATCAGAAACATGTGGTTCCAGGCGCCCCAGTACTCAGGCACGTGCAATCCCCCGAATAGGATGGCAGTCATCAGAATGGCGAAGCGGAGGCCGACCTGCGACTCGAAGATTGCAAAGAGGATGCCGCGAAAAATCATCTCCTCCATGACCGGGGCGACCAGAATGGCGAATGCTCCTATGGCATAAGCGGCAGCCCTTGAGTTGAACAGGCTTTCGAGGGGGAATTGAGTTGCATCCGGTAGAACCGGTGGAAATAAAGCAATGGCAACCGTCATGAGTGTTCCGCCGGCAAGGCAACCGAGTGCTTGCCAGACGGTGATACGTCGCCACCGAAGCGTTGGCCAAAATGGCTGCCGGTGGTCCACGGCCACGAGAAAAAAGATGAACGCGAGCATCAACCCGTAGAAGACCGTTTGCAGTGCCAGCAAGAAGAAGGGATCGGTGGAGAGTTGCTGTTTCGCCAAACGCCAGTGGAGAGTTGGCTGAAGCAGCGCGTATCCCAGGAGGACGAGGACATTGGCGGCAAACAGCCCCATAGGCACAAAAGCGATGAAGAGGAAGAAATCGCGCAGCCCCCAGGCCTTGGGCAGGGATTCCCGCGCGTACGTGAGCGTGCTCTCCAGGGGTGACAGCACATCCCGTGTCTGCTCCTGGGTTTCGTCTATCAAGACTTACTCTCCCGCACACTTGTCACTTGTCACTCGTCACTTGTCACTGCTTCTCTAGCGCCGCTGCCAACAAGGGGACCATCAGCTCGTGGTGCCCGGTGAGTGCATACCCGTGGCTGCGGTCCTGCCCCTTTCCGGTCCCTGCTGTCGGCCGCAAGACCACGTTTTGCACGGGGCGGTAATGCTGGATGAAATCCATGTTCACGGTGGTGATGCCGCGCGGCGCACGGCCGAGGTTGGCGGCCAAGCTCAGGCATTTCAAGAAGACTTCGGGCAGCACGACCGCCGAGCCGACGTTCAGGTAAACACCCCCGCGATGCATGCCTTTGACCAATGAGGCAAGCAGAAGGAAATCGCGGTGAGTGGCAGCCCCCAGCGCGCGCGGATCGATGGCCGGATGATTATGGATAATGTCCGTTCCGATGGCCTCGTGCACCGTCACCGGAATCCGCCAGCGGTAGGCCTGTGCCAACAGGCTGAAGCGCCGGAAATGGACCTGGCGACTGCCGGCTAGAAAGCGGCCGACAGATTCTCCGACACCCAACTTTTCCCGGTCGCCCGCCGCGATGGTGTCATTAATAATCCGCCCGGTTTCCTCAGCCATGCCGAACTTCCCGCGACCTAGGACTGCTGGGACGTCTTCGGAAGTTGCACCCGCCAGGCCTATCTCGAAGTCATGAATCATCGCCGCGCCGTTCATCGCCACGGCGGTGAGATAGCCTCGCCTCATGAGGTCAATCAGGATGGGCCCCAAGCCGCACTTAATCACGTGCCCGCCAATCCCCCAGATGATCGGCTTGCGCTTAGCCCGCGCCTTTTCAAGGGCACTTACCGCAGCGCGAAAGCTCTCCCCAGCCAGTATTTGGGGCAGGGAATTGAGCCACTCGCGTACGCCGGCGCCAGGCCTCGCGACCTTCGCGAAGTCTCGAACCGTAACCTTGCTTGGCCGCGTGGCAAGCGGATAAGTGCTCACCTTATCGAGTTTGAGCGGCCTTTGTGAGTAGATCGTCATCGTTTCGGATGCCACTTCACGAGGAGAAAGTCCCCATTGAAACAACCGTGGGCTTGAACTTGGCAATCAGAGCGTGGTCGGACGTGACCAGAGGCACGCCCAGATGCTGCGCCAAGGCCACGAACTCGCAATCGTAGGCCGAGCACCCCGAGGTCGATGCCAGCCGAAGGACGTGGGAAGATTCTACCTCGAATTCCTGCCCCCCCATCAACCGCTCAGCTTGCTCCATGGTTTCGAACGCCTCCTCAATTCCAATCAGCTTGCGGCGCAGGTACAATACCAACACGTTACGAAATTCAGAGCGCCAGAGACGTGGTGCGCCCCACTTCGGGTCCTTACGATAGACGGCTTCCGCCTCCTCGGTGTATTGTCCCCGAACCAGCAAGTAAACAATGAGGTTGGTATCCGCGATGATCACGGGCGCCCTTGGTTCTTAGCGACACGGAGGTCCCGCTCCGTAACAAAAACCCGGGGCATGCGCGCACGCAACGAGCGCACCTGCGCCAGAAAATCCTGCGGGTCCACTCGATTGCCGACCAGCACCTTTTCGAGGCAGATAATTGCCTCCCCATTGATGCTGCGGCGATGCTGCGCTGCGCTTTTCTTGAGCCGCTTGCGCAGCTTTTCGGGGATATTCTTGATCGTCAGCGTTGCCATCGTCGAGTCTCAGGTTTCCAGAATGGAACCATTATGGAAGCATACGCTTGGCCTGTAGCAGGAGTCAAGCCACGAATCCCTAACCACCAAGCCACATGGCCTCTCAGAATGGCGTTCATTTCTTCAGGAATCTGCTACCCCCGGCCATTGTTCAGCACCGCCGCCAGTGCTTGCCCCGTAAAGGACTTCTTAATGCGCGCCACTTCTTCCGGTGTGCCTTGGGCGACGATTCGGCCTCCCTCGTCACCGCCCTCGGGTCCCAGGTCGATGACCCAATCCGCTTGTTTCACAACGTCCAGATGATGCTCGATGATAATGACGGTGTTGCCAAGGTCTGTCAAGCGACTGAGCACCTCCAGGAGTTGTTTCACGTCGTCGAAATGCAGGCCGGTAGTAGGCTCGTCAAGAATGTACAGGGTGCGGCCGGTCTGGCGGCGGCTCAATTCGCGTCCCAATTTGATGCGTTGGGCTTCGCCACCTGAAAGCGTGGTGGCGGGCTGGCCCAGGTGGACATAACCAAGCCCGACGTCCAGTAAGGTCCGGAGCCGCTGCTTGATTTGCGGAATGTTCTCGAGAATGGGCAGGGCATCGCGAACCGTGGTTTCAAGCAAGTCGGCGATGGATTGACCCTTGTATTTCACCGCCAGGGTTTCGGAGTTGTAGCGGCGGCCCCGGCAGACCTCGCAGGTCACGAAGACATCGGGCAGGAAATTCATCTCAATGCGGCGCAAGCCTTCACCCTGGCAGGCCTCGCAGCGGCCGCCTTTGACGTTGAAGCTGAACCGGCCGGCGCGATAGCCACGCTCGCGCGATTCGGGCAACATCGCAAAGAGCTCCCGGATGGGCGTAAACACGCCGGTATAAGTGGCCGGGTTGGAGCGCGGGGTGCGCCCGATCGGCGACTGGTCAATCACGATGACTTTATCAAGGTGCTCCAATCCCAGGATGGCCTTGTGCGCGCCCGGTTCCGCGACGGCCCGGTAGAGCTTCTTGGCGATGGCGTGATAGAGAATGTCGTTCACCAGGGTTGACTTGCCCGAGCCCGAAACGCCCGTCACCACGCTGAGCAAGCCCAGCGGAAACTGCACATCGATATTTTTCAAATTGTTAGCTCGCGCGCCGAGGACGGAAAGGAATTTGCCGTTGGGCGAGCGTCGCTTAGCAGGGACGGGGATTCGCAGCTTGCCCGAAAGATATTGCCCGGTAAGAGAATCCTCTGTGGCAGCGATCTGGCCGGGGGGCCCGGCGGCCACCAGAAAACCACCCTGCTTGCCGGCCCCTGGCCCGAGATCAACCACGTAATCAGCCCGGCGTATGGTTTCCTCGTCATGCTCGACCACCAGCACGGTATTTTGCAGGTCACGCAATCGTTCCAGGGTTTGGAGCAGTCGCTGGTTGTCGCGAGGGTGCAGGCCAATGCTCGGTTCGTCGAGCACATAAAGCACGCCGCGCAACTTCGAGCCGATTTGGGTGGCCAGCCGGACGCGTTGGCTCTCGCCGCTGGAGAGCGTGGCTGCTGACCGGTCAAGGCTCAGGTAACCCAACCCCACGGCTTCCAGGAATTCCAGGCGCTCGAAGATTGCGTTCAAGATGCGCTGCGCTATGAACGCCTGGCGGGGCGTCATGCGAAATTCCTTCAAGACTCCTTGCACTCGGCTTACAGGAAGCGCCGTGAGGTCGGTGATGGAGAGGTCGACCACAGTCACGGCCAGGCTTTCCGGCCTCAAACGCTTGCCCTGGCATTTGGGGCAGGGGACCGCAGACATGTACTGCCCGAACCATTCCCGATAATTCTCCGAGGTAGTTTCCCCATACCAGCGCTGGAGCAGGGGCAGCACGCCGGGAAACACGGAAGGGGCTTTGGGTTGCCCAGGGTTGCGCCCGAAAAGAATCAGGTTCTGGATCTTCACAGGAAGGCGCTCGAAGGGGGTCTTCAAGTCGAACCCGTAGTGTTCGGCCGCACGCATCAGGCCGCGCTGTATGGCAGACGAGCCGTGGCCCGGCCCCAGCCCTCCTTCCAGCAGCGGCCGGGACCAATCGACGATCACCTTTGCAGGATCGAAAGTGTACTGGCTGCCCAGGCCCCGGCAAGCGGCGCAGGCCCCATAGACGCTGTTGAAGGAAAAGGAACGAGGCTCGAGCGAGGGAACGCTGATGCCGCAGTCCACGCATGCCCACTCCTGCGAATAGAGTTGCTCCTCTCCATTGACGACGGCCACCTGGACAATGCCCTTGGCAAGCTTCATGGCCGTTTCGATGGATTGCGCCAGCCGACTCTCGATCCCGGACTTCAGCAGCAGGCGGTCCACCACCACCTCGATGGTATGGTTGCGTCGCCGGTCGAGGCGAATCTCCTCATCGACCTGCCGCAACTGCTTATCCACCCGGATGCGGACGAACCCTTCCTGCGACAGTTGCTCGAAGAGCTTGCGGAACTCCCCTTTCCGCCCGCGCACCACGGGGGCCAGAATCATGACGCGCTGGCCTTCGCCATTTCCGGCGGAGCGGCCCTCCTGGTTCTGCGCCATGATGGAGGAGACAATCTGCTCCGTGGTCTGGCGGGAGATAGGCCGGCCGCACTGATGGCAATGGGGCTCGCCGATGGAGGAGTAAAGCAGCCGGAGATAGTCGTAGATTTCTGTGATCGTGCCCACCGTCGAGCGCGGGCTGCGGCTGGTGGTTTTTTGCTCGATGGAGATGGCGGGACTCAAGCCCTCCACCGTGTCAACGTCAGGCCGCTCCATCTGGTCGAGGAATTGCCGGGCGTAGGCCGACAGGGTCTGAACGTAACGGCGCTGGCCTTCGGCGTAAATTACGTCGAACGCCAGGCTGGACTTGCCGGAACCGCTCAAGCCCGTGACCACCGTCAGGGCGTGGCGCGGAATCTCCACGTCGATATTCTTGAGATTGTGCTGACGCGCCCCACGAACCGTAATCCGCTCGATCATTCGCCCTGAGACCTACAGTGAGGAATTTCGGGAAAAGGCCAACCTTTCATGCTAATTCCTGCGGGAAAGGGGAGTCAAGCGCATTCAAAGACGGGGTGTTATCCTAAATCTGTGTTGCCGGTTTCCAGTGTACGAATCGTGCCTTTTTGCTACCATTTTTCGCTTCGTTTGGGGTTTTTGGCTTTGAAAAACCAGTTCGTTTTCGGCTCCTGAAAACGCTAACTCCTTCGCTTTCAACAGATCCTTAGGTTCGTTCCCTCTATTTAGTATCTTTTTTGTGTTTTCGCCCCATTTTCCTACCCCGCCGGGCCGATTTCGAACCTCCTTCCCGCGCTCCCTTGCAAGCTTCCTCATACGACAACTCAAGTAGGCTATCGCAACCCCAGTCTTGTGTCAAGAACAAAATGCAGAGTCAAGCGCATTCAAAGACGGGTAGTGGTTCAGTTTGCCGGAAAATACGTAATTCAGAAGATAAAACATCCAATGCCTTCGCCTGTGCTACGATGGCCCCCTTATGGGTAAGGGCCATAGAAAGGGATGGAAAAAGGAGGAACTCAAGGGGTTGTCGAAGAGTCAACCCAGGGAAGAGTCTACAGCCGTGGAATCAAAACATCAAACCAGAAAGAAACCGCTTTTCCAGAGACTATTGGATTTCATCGAACACCCGTTATTCCTCGGAGCAGTTTTCCTTGTGGGGGGTCTCGTAGGTATGTTTTTCTTTACCCCCATTTTGATGATCTGCGGTTGTTGCATCTTGCTGGCTTTTCACCGCGCCAAGGTAGTGGAAGGAGAAAAACCGCTTGTTCAGGTAGCTGCATACCTACTGCTCTTCGCACTCACAACCGGCTCTTTATACGAGGTGGGAATCATTATTAGGAAAAAAGTTCCAAGCTTTCCAACTAATGAAGAGCTTCGCCAGATCGTGACCAAGGCGGTGTCGGATACTCTGAGCAAGAGGACGCCTCTTACAGAAACTCACAATCAGCCGAGTAAGCCAGAATCACCCAAAAAGGAAGCTGAGAAACCATGTACACCAAAAGACCCTCGCGATTCTTACATTCCACCCAAAGGACCTTTAGTGAGATTCGACGGCGGCTTCTTTCCGCCATCACAATCCATATGCCTTGGGTTATCTGATGAGGCTAGGTCTGCCTGCCTTTGCCCCCGCCCATTAGCCTTTACCGTGGAGCCAATGCCAGCACCCAAGGATGATAACTACGAAAACCTTCTAACGGTCAATGAGAAATGCGAGCCAATGTATCGTGTTCGGGTGTTTCTTCGAGATATGTTTTCCAATCTTAATCTGTTGGAAACTTACCCGTTTGGACAAGGTAAAACTGGGGCAGCCACGATGCACGAAGATGCCGACAGGTACTCATTCGAAATTGATACTTCTGCTCCAGAATCGAGGTTCAAAGTGGCCGTCAAAAGCTCAAGAGGCCTACGGGTGATATGTGTTAACCAGATCAATTGATGTCCATCGCCATCCCTTAGATACCGAATATTCGCGGCACCTGTTTGAGGGGTTCTGTTCAATGAGTGAATTTGTCGCCGAAGCCAAGAAAATGGTGCTGTCCTAATTTGAACGTAGCGCCGCCATCTTGGCGGCTCTTTGCCGGCTGGAAGCCGGCGCTACACCCGAAATTAGGACAGCACCCAAAGACGGCTATGCAAAGACGGGTAGAAGAATTCGCTGTGGTGGGTACAAGCCGATGCGGGAGGGCGATTCGCCGCCTTTGCGCAGCCCCATTGAATTACTGCCCGCCCGCGGCTACCGCGCAGTCGTGGCCTAAGCCTTATGAATTCGACGGGTGACCACAAATGCCACGACACCCACAAGCACACCAGCCACGGTGTCGGCCATATAGTGGTAGCGGCCGTAAACGGTGGCGGCAGCAACGCTCAGCGCGGCGACGCAGAAGAGAATGCCGAGGCGTGGCATATAGGCGCGGACGGCCAACGCCGTCGCTGTGACCGCCGCCGCGTGGGCGCTCGGAAACAGACAGGCCTGCACGCTGAAGTGGTCCAGAACCCAGAGGTTCATGTTTCGTAGCAGTGGAGGAACGGTCGGCCCCGGAACATCGTTAAACAAGACGCGCGGCGGAGTCAGCGGAAAGAACGGATAAACAGCGTAGCAGAATAGGGTGGCGAGGAGGACTGCGGTCCAGAACTTGTCAAACATCACCCTGCGAGATTCCTCGTCGTCCCGCGGACGCGGGACTCCTCGGAATGACAGGTCCTTCGGCATCCCGCCACGTTCGCGGTGCGCCGTGATCGAGCTCCGCGCCAGGTAAAGGGCCGCGAAGCCCAGTGGGACCAGGGGATAGCAGAGCAAGTAGAACATCTCGAGATAATGTTGGAGCCCGGGAGCGCACGAATAGAGCGCCCATTCCACCCACCGGCCGTGAAGCATCGTTCGGTCCCACAGGATGAACAGGTGATCGAGCCGATGCGCAGGGTCGGGCCTGATGAACAATCCCGATTCACGGTAGGCCAGCAGCATGAGAAGCGCGGGGAGCCAATCGCGGATGGCTGAGGCCATCCGGCTTCGTTCGACCAGATCATCTTTGCTTAGCGCTACGATGAGACAGCCAACGATGACGTTCAATACCGCCAGCACCCCGAGCGTAGCGCCAGGCAAAGACAGGGTGAGGGAAGCTATAAAGAGGGCGGCGAAGAAGGCCAGAAGGGTTTTTTCCGTAATTCGCAGTTTGCTACCCAACTGCCGGCTGAAAAGAGTTTTCTCCACGTCATTCCTTACGGGCTTCGCCCGGAAAATGTTACGCGCGCCATGCGCTTTGGAGTGCGGCAGCTTGCTGCCGCTTTCAACCCGGCCAGCTTGCTGGCCGTACCTCAATCCCTGTATCGAGAATGACTGAGCCAGCCCGCGAGCAAGCTCGCGGGATGACAAAGCGGCAGCAAGCTGCCGCACTCCAAAGCCCGCTGTTTCAACAAGATACTAACACGAAAGGGGTCGGCCAAGCTGCTGAACTCCTTGCCGTGCTGGCTTTGGAACGATCTCTTGCCCGTAACATTCGCGATGAAATTTACGCGTCTAGAAACATTCCTGTAACATTAGGGATGCTATACTTTTGGTGTGCGGCCACGCGTAGTCATCATTGAAGATGAGAAAGACATCGTCGAGCTAGTTCGCTACAACTTTCGCAAGGAAGGGTTCGAGGTCGAAAGTTTCGGGCGAGGACGCGAGGGGCTCGATTATCTTCGTCGTAACCCTGCCGACATACTCCTTCTGGACATTCTTCTGCCGGACGAAGACGGGTTTGGCATTTGCAAGCGCCTCCGCGCCGACGAGCGCTTGAGGGCTCTGCCTGTAATCTTCCTCACGGCCAAGGGTGAGGAAATGGATCGAGTTCTCGGCCTTGAGATTGGCGGGGACGACTATGTGGTCAAACCCTTCAGCCCGCGGGAGCTGGTGGCCCGCGTCCGAGCGGTTTTGCGCCGGCAGGAGCGCGTTGCAGAAAAGCGGGAGGTGGTGGAGGCCGGGAGCCTTCGGCTCGATTCGCGAACTCAGGAGGTGACCGTTCGTGGCCAGCCGGCGGAGCTGAGTACGCTGGAATTCAAGCTCCTGTACTATCTGGCTTCTCACCCGCGCCATGTATTTAGCCGCGATCGGCTTCTTGACGAGGTCTGGGGCCGCGACCGATTCGTCACTCCACGGACTGTGGACGTCCACATCCGCCGCTTGCGTCAAAAGATTGAAGCAGTCCCCAATCGGCCCCGGTTTTTGCAGACGGTGCGCGGAAGTGGCTACCGGTTCTTGCCGGAGCCGAAGGAAGTGGGCGAATCACTTTGACCCTACTCGACCTGCCCGCAGCCTGATCTCTCCTCCGTGATATAATCCGAGGACCGTTAATCCTTTTATCCTAGGTCGGCATGGTCTTCAGCAGCCCGATTTTCCGCAAGCTCCTCGCCAGCGCCTTCGTCGTGATCGCTCTGACGCTGGCCGTGCTGGATTTCTACCTCACGCGATACACAGGCAAGCACGAAGCTCAGGAAGTGGAACAGCGGCTTACCGCCGTGGCGAGGGTCCTGACGTCCGAGCCACCCAATCTTCCTTTGGAGCGGATGGGAGA
>JBAVYG010000553.1:0-2321 GCA_049698675.1 Terriglobia bacterium | reverse complement strand
GCCGCCATTTGGCGACGTAAACTCGCCGCTACAATATCAAATTGACCCACTACCGAAATGTGCTGTCGGCTGAGAATCCCGCGAGCAAGCTCGCGGGGAGGAAAGCGGCAGCAAGCTGCCGCACTCCAAAGCTTCGCACGCGCAAACAGGCTGTATGGAGCACGAGACAAAGGAATAATCACGAGGGGCTTGTAACGGCGGGGCTGAAGCCCCGCCCGTCCAGACCCATAGTGCGAAATGCGGGCTAATGGGTTCTGATTACGGCCCCCCACGAGACTTCTCGGGGAATTGAATTGGCCAGAGTTCGTGAAGCTCGGCCATTGTCAGGAGGATATTGGGAATAGTGGCTGTGTTGGTCCGCTCAAGGTCCACGATGGCAAGTCTCTGTGCCATAGGGTCGATCTTCAGTTCCTCGAGGAATAATGTGAGGTCTTGAAGGCTACCGAAGCGTTTCGGTTCCAGTGCGCCCCCGGGGCCCATAGTCGGAGCAAACATGACGACGATAGGCCCATCCAACGTCTGGCCCTCTCGCCTAAGAAGCAGATTTCCTTCCTGCTTGCGTTCCACCATATCCAGAACGCTGAGGATTCGCAGTGCGGAGGAGAGTTGTATATCCCCACTGTTCAGCTCAAATCGGACAACGGTGGATCGACTAACCTTGGCAAGAGCTGCAAGGTGAAGCTGGGTCATGCCTCGCGCCTTCCTTCGTCGTCGTGCCTCCTGCGTTATTGCTTCCCAGTTGAGTTGAATGTTCCGTTCCATCGTTTCCTCATGAACTCGATCAGTTTTTCCTTCAGTGCGTTGCTTCCATGCGCTGACTCTTCGATGGCGCGCATAGCGACTGGCAAGCGCCGGTTCAAATCAGCAACCGCGAGCTTCAGGGCATTCGGGCTTAGTTCAAATGACTCAGTCAGGGCGCTCAGATGCTCTGGCCGGAGTGAAGCCAAATCGAGTGGGTTCTTACCGGCTCCGAGCCGCAGTGCAAGCGAACCCTTGTATTCCGGGTACAGCGCCGCGGCCACCACATCATAGAACGGCGCCAAGCGGCCCCCCTCGGTTGTGTAGAGGAGGCCAAAGTTTTTCATGTGTGCGTCATTGTTCCCAAGAAGAATGCAGACCAGGATTCGCCGAAAGAGCCGGTCGATATCTTCTTCGCGACGGGATTGTTGATGGCGGAGGATAAACATCGCCATCTCGCCGTAGGAGCCGTCATATTTTGCGTCAGTGGGGCGATCCAAGAGCTGATTGAATTCTTCGAAGTGAATCTTGTCTCCTGATGGAGTTCGGTCGAACCGCCGCACGAGCAAGCACAGGCCCTGGATGTTCTCGACCTCCGCAATCTCCAATTCAACGACCACATCATCCGGCAACAGGGCTGTCGCAGCGGCTGTGGTCAGATATTCCAGTTCCACGAGCTCGCCCAGACTCAGTGAAGGAAGCTTGGCGATGTGAGTGCTTAATTCGCCTGCTGCTGCAGGGCGAAAACCATGGGCGGAGTGCACAGCAAATAGCTTCCGCTGGACGCCCGAGATCGAGGCCCGATTAGCAAGAGCCGCAATCTCCTCGCGAGTGCCGACGTCCAAATCGGGCGCCCGCGCGGGTCGAGGGTCTCTTATCGAAACAGCCCCGGGACAATCCTCCCCAAACGCCAGCAGGCGCGCGAAACGGTCGTCGCCCCGGATACCTAGGGCCCTTGCCTGGGCTCTGGCAAGCCACCCTTCCGCCACAAGATTGTCGAAGAACGGGTGTAAACCATGGGAATAATGGGGGGCAAAGCGACGGAAGAGCGTGTGTGCGATCTGCGGCTGGCCTGCCTCAATGTACGCAGGGTCATACGTGAACGCGTACCTACCATCCGGAATTTGTTCCAGCGTTCCGGCCAGCGCATCCTTGAAGTAAACCGTTCCGTAAAGATTTATAGCCATGGCTGATATAAGCGACAAACTGGATCCGCAGTTAATATGGTGCCGCTTATTAGCGACAATACATCAGATTTTCATAAAAGTCAAATATATTATACACGGATTCAACGCATGAGCCCTGAAGGGGCGACCCACGATCTTGCTTCAATCCCACACATATCCTTCGTCGTAATCAACCGCGTGCGCCTGCAAAAACTTTAGCTGCTCCTCCTGAAAACTTGCCACTCGATGGTGCTCCCCCTCGATACCGATTGTGGCATGGGTTTTAACTGGTGCGCCCCTTCAGGGCTTGAGGTTGTGACTGCTCCTTGATTCCCAGGGCGTTGCCCTGGGCTGGGATGGATCGCCCCGTTGGGGCTCATAATCGTCGCGCGCCCCTTCAGGCCGCAGATATTGAAC
>JBAVYG010000552.1:0-3925 GCA_049698675.1 Terriglobia bacterium | reverse complement strand
CCTCTGCGGTAGGATGAAGATCGAGCGAGCGTTTGTAGAGCTCGACGGCCATATCGTAGTCCCCGCCCATCTGATACTGATAGGCTTCTTTGAGCAACTCCCACGCGGCTTGGAACTCTTCCAATCCCATACGAAATCTCTGGTGTAGCGCCGCCCTTTAGAGCCTGCCCTGAGCGTAGCGAAGGGGCGGCACCTGCCGGTCCCGCAGACGCGGGACCGGCGCTTACGCCTCTCAGATTTTAGTTAGCACAGGCGGTGAGGCTTGTCAATCACTACCCTGGTCACTACCCTGGTCACGAGGCCGTATTCCGTCTCACAGACACAGGAATCCGGGCTTGTTTGGAACATTTCAGAAGCCGTTGCAAGCCGAGTGCGACTGCTGATATGCTGCGGCCTCGTTTCGGGTCCGATTGTCATGCCCTCACAGCGCTGGCTGCACATCATCCCGGTCGCCTTCACCATGTACACCATTGCATTTATCGACCGGACGAATATTTCGTTGGCGTTGCCTTCCATAAGCCGGGCTCTGCACATGTCGCCCCCACAGGCGGGGGGCGCAGCGGGGATTTTTTTCTGGGGCTACCTGCTGCTGCAGATCCCAGGCGGATACCTGGCGCAGCGTTGGAGCGCCAAGCGCTTCGTGAGCATCCTGCTGGTTCTCTGGGGAGCCTGCTCAGTGGGTTGCGGGCTGGTCCACACGTGGCGCCAGTTCTGGATGATGAGGCTTTTTCTGGGGGTAGCTGAAGGCGGCGTTTGGCCGGCGACCCTGGTGTTACTGGCCCATTGGTTTCCCCGCGCCGAAAGGGCGCGCGCTAATGCCTATTGGATGCTGTGCCTTCCTATCGCGGTGGTTGTTTCTTCACCTCTTTCCGGCTGGATACTGGGGCGCTGGGACTGGCGCGTGCTGCTCATTTCGGAAGGCGTTTTCCCGTTCCTTTGGCTGCTGGTCTGGTGGTGGTTTATCGACGATCATCCCCGCGAGGCCGGTTGGATTTCTGCGGAGGAACGCTACCACCTGGAAACCACACTGGAGCGCGAGTCCACAGAGCTTGATCCTGCCACGCCCGAACCTTTGCTTCGCTCCCTTCTACGCCCCCAGTTGCTGGTGATGGTGGGATTCTACTTTTTGCTGAATAGTGGAAACTACGGCTATCTCTTCTGGCTGCCGAGCGCCATGGAAAAGGCTCGGAAGCTCAGCAGCGCGCAGGTGGGAGGCCTATTCGCGCTCCCTTACGTCATAACCGCCGTGGGGATGATTATCCTCTCCCGCCATTCCGATAAGAGGCGCGAGCGGCGCTGGCATGTGGCGTTCGCAATGGCGTGGGGTGGAGCTTTCATGCTGGCCAGCGTCCTATTGACTCGTTCTTTTCCTTCCCTCTCTTTCCTTGCAATCTCCTTCGTTGGGGCGGGGTCCTACGGGGCGTTAGGGCCTTTCTGGGCTATTCCTACCGAGACGCTGCCCCGGTCCGTGTCGGGGTCCGCGATGGGCTTGGTGAACGCCCTCGGAAACCTGGGTGGGTACTTCGGCCCCCTGGCCATAGGGTACATCAACCAACACACGGGGAATTTTGTTTACGCCTTCGGCCTGCTCAGCGCTGCCTATTTCTTGAGCTCAGTCCTCATCCTTTTTCTGCGCTCTCCAGCAGCGCCTGGGTCTTTGAAAGGACGCTGAGAAACCTTGGCGAATGCTGTCATTCCGATCCCGCTCTGCGGGAGAGGAATCTCGCCCTGCAAACAGAGGACTTGCGAGATTCCTCGTCGTCCCGCAGGGCGGGACTCCTCGGAATGACAGGCTCGACGGGTTTTTCAGCATCCCTTTAAAGGAAGTGAGTTAGAAGAGCGCCACAGCTCGGACGGGCGAGCCCGAGCCCGCGCGGATCTTAAGTGGCAAAGCCACAAACACGAAGAAATCCGGTAGCTCTCCCAGGTTTGTGAGGTTCTCAATAATCAGGAGGCGCTTCTCCAGCACGACGGGGTGGACAGGATTGGCACGCAACGCTTCCGGCGGGTCAGGGGAAAGCGTATCCACGCCCATGGCAGCCACTGACTTGGAGATAAGGTACTCTGCGGCTTCCATGCTGACCCCGGGCCAGCGCTCAACGTAGGGCTGATCATGGGGACGAAGCCCCCAGCGCGCCGACCATCCAAAGTCAAACAGCACGATGTCACCCTGCGCAATCGGTCCGTGTCGAGATTCCCAATCGATTATCTGCTGGCTCGAGACGTAATCGGCTTCCTTGCAGGTGCGGCAATCGAGGTGAACGCCCCGGCCGATCAGACACGCGATGGGGACTTGGTCGATGGTGAGGTGGGAATCGGGCTTCGCCTCGCTGATGAAGTGTGCCGGCGCATCCACGTGCGTCCCGTTGTGCTCGTGCATCACCAGTTGGTAGCTCAGCGAGCGCCCGCCATGCCAGTATGAACCCCAGAGGTTGTGAAAGAACTTGGAATGCGTGGGGAAGTGGGGCATGTGCTCTTCCAGGGTCTGGCTAAGATCGATGATCCGGGCGCCGCGAAGGCTGTCGAGCAGATTGGACACGTCCATTGGTTTGGTTTTACTCCGCTGTGGCGAAATAGCCTGGTTTCCAGCGGTAGGTGACGCCTTTGCGCGCCAGCAGGACGCGAATGGTTCGGTAGGTGCCGTCGAGGGCGCTATTGGTGGGCGTATATCCAATCTCGTACTGCGCTCCCAGCTCATGACCAATTGATTCCATCGCATCGGCAATTCGGATCAGTCGTTGCGCGGAAAATGTCCCGGTCTCGGCGCCCAGTCCCTTATTCTGAGATGTTTCCCCAATCTGACCGTGGGACAGGTAGCCCGTTGCCAAGTCAGTGCCGGGCGCCTCCCGGAGCGGGAAAAACGCCCCACCGCCCGTTCCCTCCGCAAGCGCTTCCAGGATCACGTCCCCCTCATTCTCATAGCCATAAGCCGCATTACCGATGACATAGATCATCGTTTCGGCCTTGTGCGCCATGGAGATAGCTTCATCCAGTGAATGCTGGCTTTGGACGTCGCGGCCGTCGCTAATCAAAACCAGGATCCGCCGCGTGCTCTCGGGCTCTCCGGCGTGCATCATTTTATCCTTGCACGCGCTATATATGGCGTCAAAAAAAGCCTTCCCACCCCCTGCCTTCAGCCCGAGAATCTTTTCGTTCAAGAGTTCAGCGTCGCTGGTGAAATCCTGAATAAGAGAACTGGAAGCATCGAACGTTTCCAAGAAAACTTGGTTCTTTGTGTTCCTCCCCTCCAGCATGCGGAAGATGAACTCGGTCGCCGCGTCCTTTTCGAAGCTGAGTTGGCGGCGCGCACTGTTGCTGGTGTCCATCATGACCCCAATGCGGAGTGGCTGGCGGGACTCCTGGCTGAAGTAGCGGATGGCCTGGGGCCTCCCGTCTTCGTAGACCTGAAAATCGTTTTGCGTCAAGTCGATGACGGGGAGACCGCGCTTGCTGATGACGGTCACCGGGACGTTCACTACTTCGACCCGCACGCGAATCTTGTTTTTGCTTGCCGGGGGGCCGGCTTGGTCAGGCCGAGTGGAAGTCTGCGGAGCAGGGTTGTTGCCGCCGGACGCCGCTGAGCCGGGAGGCGGGTTCTGCGCCCGAAGGAGATAGAACGTCACAGCACAAAGCCAAACCAGAAACACCAGGGCCGGCAACTTTCGCAAAACACTCTTCTTGGGGCCATTGCGGCGCGCTGGGCTTCTGTTCGCTTGTCCCGGGTTGAGGGGGCGCATACGGTCAGTCCTTCTTTGTTTCCGAATCGGAATTCGTCCCCGAATTCGCCAATCGCTATCTTACCTCAAACGTGCCGGAAAAGTTGAAAAGTCGAGAGTCGAAGGTCGAGGGGTTAAGAACTTTTCGACCCTCGACCCTCGACTCCTCGACCTGGCTGTTGAAACCGAAACGCGCCAGCGGAATCCAA
>JBAVYG010000551.1:0-10612 GCA_049698675.1 Terriglobia bacterium | reverse complement strand
GCTTTCACCCACTACCCAAGGGGGGTAGTGTCCTAAATGTGTGTTGATGGGTCAAAACCACCCCTGGCCCCGAGTGCCCTGCCCGTGCCAGTTAACCCCTGGCGCCCGACACCTGACGCCCGCACTTTGCTCTTGACACGCCCACCGACTTGTGGTAGCCTATTAGAGTTGTCGCAAGAGAGCGCCGGCAAGCGGCGGCGGCAAGGGTAGCGGAAAGGGCCCCGGCAAGGGGGAAAAAGGCGGGGAAACGCAAAAAAGATACTAAATAGTGGGAACGAACCTACCGATCTATTGCAAACAAAGGACTTAGCATTCTACAATGCTAAAAACGAACTGGTTTTTGATGCAAACGAACCCCAATCAAACCCAAAAAAGGCGCCAAAAAAACGCCTTTTGTGGGGAATCGAAGTCAAAATCTGCGAATCGAAAGGCGGCAGCGGGCGGGCGAGTACAAGGGGGGCTACACGAGCTTGGAATTTGACGTCTCCAGGCATTAGAATCCGCCGGGCGCAGGGCCGCGCTCTGGGGCAGGCCACCGGAGTCGGTAAATGTAAAGAAGCGTTAGACGCGCTGCGCTAGCCACTGCCGGTGCTGTCCTAATTTGAACGTAGCGCCGCCATCTTGGCGGCTCCAATTTGAACGTAGCGCCGCCATCTTGGCGGCTCTTTGCCGGCTGGAAGCCGGCGCTACACCCGAAATTAGGCCAGGACCCCACTGCCTTACTGGTTGCCGGAGTCGCGTACTCTCCTCTATAATGAAGGGTCTTGGCTAAGGTCGAGGAGCTTTCATGTTTAGATTCTTGAGAAGGAATAAAGAAAAGGTAAAGAAGTACCTGCTGATTTTTTTTCTTGGCATCGTGTCCATTGGCATGGTGATTACGCTGGCGCCGATCAACACGGGCGATACGAGTCGCGTGGAGTCCAACGTTTTGGCGTCCCTAGGTGGGTCTAACATCACCACGGCGGACTTGCAGCGGAATGTCCAAATGCGGTTTCGGAATGCCCCGCAGGCGGACCAATCAAGGATAATTCCTACGGTCGCTGGCAGCCTGCTGGATGAGATGGTCCTGCAGCGGGCCCTTGTGAGTCAGGCCAAGAAAATGGGAATCGAAGTCTCTGACGCGGAGCTTGGCCAGACCCTGCAGTCCATTCCCTGGCTTATGCAGAACGGGTCTTTCATTGGGATAGACCGCTACCAGGACGTGATTTACCAGCAGACGGGGATGTCCGTGGCGGAGTTTGAAGCAGAACTGCGGAACAAACTTCTACAGGACAAGATCCGGGGCGTGGTGACGGATGGAGTCGAGGTGCCGCCCCAGGAGGTGCTGGAGGAGTTCCTGCATCGCAATGCCAAAGCCAAGATTGAATATGTCCTGTTTGATCCCAGCCAGTTCATCAAAGCCGTTCCGGTCGCGCCAGAAGCTCTGGAAGCCTTCTTCAAAAGGGATCCCGACCGCTATAAGCTTCCGGAGCAACGGAAAGTCCGCTATGTATTGATTGACCCGGATCACGTCAGGGGGCAGGTTAAGGTGACGGACGAAGAAGCTCGCCAGTACTATACCCAACACCTTTCCGATTACAGGATCTCAGACCGGGTGAAAGTGGCGCATATTCTCTTCAAGACCACGGGCAAGGCTCCCGCCGAGGTTGCGGCCATTGAGAAAACGGCCCACGACGTCCTCAACCAGATTAAAGGTGGCGCGAATTTTGCGGACTTGGCCAAGAATCACTCGGAAGACACTTCGGCCTCCAACGGAGGAGAGCTGGGTTGGGTGGTGCGGGGACAGACTGTGAAGGAGTTTGAGGATACTGCCTTCTCGATGAAGCCGGGGCAGGTCAGCGACCTCGTCAAGACAGTTTACGGAATCCATATCCTGAAGCTGGAGGATAAGCAGATGGCCCACCTCCAATCCTTTGGCGAGGTGAAGGATTCCATCCTTGCGGAGCTCGAAAAGCAGAGAGTGGCCGACGCCCAGGAGAAGCTGGCTGACGATCTGTTGCGTGGACTTCGGCTCAAGCCGGACGCATTTGAGGATATGGCGCGCAAAGCGGGCCTGGAGCCCCAGATGTCTCCCCTGTTCAAGTATGGCCAAGCAGTTGCCGACCTGGGAAGTGGAGACACGTTTGAAAACCTGGCCTTCCAGCTTCACAAAGGCGAGGTTGGCACGTCCATCAGCGTTCCGAAGGGCCAGGCCATTATTCAATTGGCAGACATCGTCCCGGAGCACGTTCCGACTCTCGAAGAAGTCCGCGCGCGCGTCGAAGAAGACTACCGCGCCGAACAGTCGAAGGTGCTGGCAGAGGACAAAGCCAAGCAATTTGCGGCTCAGGTCAAAACGGGTGACTTCACAAAGATCGCGAAGGCTGATGGCCTGACTGCGAAAGAGAGCAAGGATTTCACGCAGCAAGATTTCATCGAGGGTGTGGGTTCAGGTTCGCAGGTTTCGGCGGCCTTCACGTTGCAGGTAGGCCAGACCAGCGATGTTATCCCCCTGAGGGAGAACAGCGTGGTGTTTCGCGTTGTCTCGCACACGCCGGCGAATGACGCGGACTTCGCCGCGCAGCGCGATCGAATCACAGAAGAACTGCTGGACCGCAAGCGGGGCTTGGCCTTCGAACTGTACCGCCGGAATCTGAAGGTCCAACTCATGCAATCCGGGGAACTGAAGATGAACGCTGGAGCGCTTAAGCAGTTCATCGCGCTTTATCAAAATAAGTAGACAGTCAAAAGTCGAAGGTCGAAAGTCAAAGGTTGCAGACGAGAATTACTCAAGGGCTGTCAGCCTCTGCCGGGTTTCAGCGAGGGGCTCAGCGGCGGCGGGCGCGAGCTTGTTCCTCAACACACGCAGGGCGAGTGCGCCTATGAAGAACTTCCCTAGCACGTCGAGTGCCTCCAGGCCGACGAATGCCGAGGGGAAGCCGTACCAGTTCCAATACGGCACGCAATAGTCGCCGTCACGTGATATTTCGAGTTCATTGCACTTCCCTTCCCTTTCCTGAAACTCCGAATTGTTCAGCTTGGTTCGCTTCACTCAGGCTAAACTGCGCGAAGCATCTCGCCCTGCTGTTCGTCGGCGCAAAAGTCCCGAGCGAGATTCTTCGCTCCGCTCCGCTGCGCTCAGAATGACTGCCTGGCAGACGAGTGCGCGGCAACGTCCTGAGGTCACGCATAGCCAATCTTGCCTGTGCACGCTCAGCATGACACTCGCATGGCTCTTCTGCGCACCCTGATCGATGTCTATTCACGTCTTGCCGGCACGCAACTTTCGAGCATGGATTGGCGTAAGAACTTATGAGGGCTAAGACTGTTCTGAGGAAAAGTATCGCGCCCACGGGTGCTAGAATCAGCAGTTCAACCTTCTCGCCCGAGTTGGGTCTTGAAACAAGGAGGCATCCCGATGCAGAAGCTTATCTCACGCCAGCTCCTCCTTAGCGACTTGGCGGTTCTCTCCTATCTCGCGCTGCTCACCATTTTCATCCACTTCCTCACCAACGGCGGCTACGGTTACTTCCGCGACGAATTCTATTACATGGCGTGTGGTAAACACCTGGCGTGGGGATATGTTGACCAGCCGCCCTTCGTAGCCCTCATGGCCTTCGCCACGCGCCACCTGCTGGGTGATTCACTATTTGCGTTGCGCTTTTTTCCGGCGATTTGTGGAGGGCTCATTGTCCTGCTCACCGGTCTCATGGTGCGCGAGTTGGGGGGCGGGCGCTATGCTCAAGGTCTTGCGGCCGTCGCGGTTATCGTGGCCCCCGTTTATCTTGCCATCGATGATTTCTTTTCCATGAACTGCTTCGACGAAGTCTTCTGGGCGCTCGCGGGCTACATCGTCATCCGGATTTTGAAGGAGGGCGACCCCAAGTTGTGGATTCTCTTTGGCCTGGTGGCGGGCATTGGCCTCATGAATAAGTACTCAATCGGCTTCCTGGGGCTGGGGGTTGTTGTGGGCCTGGTACTGACCCCCGCCCGCAAGCACCTGTTCAGCGCGTGGCTATGGCTTGGAGGCGCCATCGCCTTCGTCATTTTCCTACCGCATATTCTATGGGAGATTCACAATAGATTCCCCAGCCTCGAGTTCATCCACAATGCCACCGTGATGAAAAACCTTCCCCAGACTCCTCTCCAGTTCATGGCCGGTAGCGCATTGGGGATGCATCCCCTCACCGTGCCAATTTGGCTCGCGGGGCTGGCCTTCTTCTTTCTGGCCAAAGCGGGTAAGCCCTTTCGCCTGTTCGGCTGGGTTTACGTCTCCATCCTCGCACTTTTCCTGCTGACCAGGGCCAAACCCTACTACCTCTCTCCCGCCTACCTTTTTCTTTTCGCCGGCGGGGCCGTGGCGATTGAGGCCTTTATCCGGCAGCGGAACTGGAACTGGATTAGGCCGGTGAGTTTTGTTCTGTTGGTAGCGGGCGGGGCCGCAACGGCTCCCTATGTCCTCCCGATCTTCCCTGTTGAAACCTACCTCAAGTACCAGGACTTCATCGGATTCAAGCCGGCGACGGAAGAGAAGGCTAAACTAGGAAAATTGCCGCAGCAGTACGCGGACATGTTCGGTTGGGAGAACATGGCGGCCACTGTGGCCAAGGTCTACAACAGCCTTTCCCCTGAAGAGAGGCAGAAGTGCGTGATTGGGGCCAGCAATTACGGCGAAGCCGGCGCCATCGACTTCTTCGGCAAGAAGTACGGCCTCCCCCACGCCATCAGCAGCCATAACAACTATTGGATTTGGGGGCCGGGAGAGAAGCCCGGGGAGGTGTTGATTGTTGTGGGGGGCGACCTGGAGACTTATTTGAAGATGTACAATGAGGTACAGCAGGCAGCCACCGTAGTCAACGAATACGCGCGACCTTTCGAGACAGACCTGCCTGTTTACCTGTGCCGCCGCCCCAAAGTAACCTTACAGCAAGTCTGGCCGCACATAAGGAACTTTAACTAATGGTTATGCCCCACAGCGCACAGGTTGTGCCAGGGGCGGCCAGCTACCAGCCTACCGACTTCCCCTTGTTCTGCTCGTTGAGCCATTTCTCGAGCGGAGCAAAGTAATCGCGAATGGCCGTAGCGTCCATTTGCCGCTGGCCGGTGATGGCCTCAAGGGCATCCGGCCACGGGCGGCTCAATCCCATCTCGAGCATGGCGTTCAGGCGCTTGCCGGCTTCCTTATTTCTGTAAATCGAGCAACGATGCAGCGGCCCTTTGCACCCCGCCGCCTGGGCAAGCGCGCGATGAAATTGGAATTGCAGAATGTCGGCGAGAAAATAGCGCATGTAGGGAACGTTAGCGGCCACGTGATACTTGGCGCCAGGGTCGAAATCCTCCTCGCTGCGGTCTACAGGAGGAGCCACGCCCTGGTATTTCAGCTTCAGTTCCCACCATGTCTGGTTGTACTTCTCCGGTGGTATTTGGCCGGAGAACACCTTCCAACGCCACTGGTCGATCAGCAGGCCAAAGGGCAGGAAGGCGATTTTCTCCAGAGCTTTGTTCAACAGGAAGCCGATGTCTTTCGAGGAGTCCGGCGCCTTGTTGAGCAGGCCGATTTGGACCAGGTATTCCGGCGTTACGGAAAGCGCAATGGTATCGCCCACGGCCTCGTGGAAGCCGTCGTTGGCGCTGTCGCGGAAGAGGTAGGGCTGGAGGTTATAAGCGCGCTGGTAAAAGTTGTGACCCAGCTCGTGGTGGATGGTCGCGAAGTATTCGCCCGTGATGTCAATGCACATCTTGACGCGCAAATCGTTGACGAAATCAACGTCCCAGGCGCTGGCGTGGCAGACCACGTCGCGGTCCTGGGGCTTCACGAAAAGCGAACGCTGCCAGAAACTTTCAGGCAAGGGCGCAAAACCCAAGGAAGTGAAAAAGCGTTCGCCAAAGCGCACCATTTGCTTGGCGTCGGTGTTCCGGCTTTTCAGGATCTGGGTGAGATCGTAGCCCGGGTCGGCATCTTGCGGAGCCACCAGCGGGTAGATGTTCCCCCACTCCTGAGCCCACAAGTTGCCCAGCAGGTGGGCTGGAATGGGACCGTTGGCCGGAACCACCGCGTCCCCATATTTCTCACGCAGCGTGTTCCTGACATAAGCATGCAGGGCCAGGTAGAGGGGGCGGACCTGCTCCCAAAGCCGGTCAAGTTCTTGCGCGAACTCGTCCGGCGGCATGTCGTATTTCGAGCGCCACATGGCGCCATCATCTTTGAAGCCGAGTTCTCGCGCCCCCTTGTTGGCGAGCTCGACGTAGCGGACGAAGTCCTTGCGCATGGGACGGGAAATGGCATGCCAGCCAACCCAGGCATCGCGCAACTCCCTTGGGTCGCGGCTGTTGGCCATCACGCGGGTAATATCCTCGATGTCCAGGCACTTGTCTTTGCCGGACGGGCACCACTTGCCCTTGCCATAGGTCCCTTCCAAGGAGGAGACGATCTGCGTCAGCTCCGCGCTTTCTTTGGGGTCCGACGGTGTCGCCAGCGTCAGCGAGAGCTTCAGCAGTTTCATCTTGCGCGCCAGATCCTCGGGCAGCTTCAAGTGGTCGAAGCGCGTCGCTTGCTTGGCCAGTTCCACCGTGGCGTTGATGGCGCGCTCGTCGGCCTTAGCCGCGAGAATCTCCGTATCCTCAGTGATGTAAGTATCTTTTACCCAGTCCGCGCGGCTGGCCTCCACGTTGACCTCGAGCAGCTTTGCCTCCGCGTCCTCGATGAATTTCTTGGCTTCTTCGGCTTGCTTTTGCGACATCACTTTCCTTTCTGCTCCTGACGAAGATAAAGCCAGAACTAGAATTGTGCCCAAGCTGAATAAAATAGCGTGAAATCCTCGTGACCAAGATCCCATGAGAGCCTCCCAGTTTGGAATTCTGATGAAGATTAAGTTATGCTTCCGCCGCATGAAGAGCCAGTGCCCGCAGTACACCCGTAGCAATGGTTGCGAGTGGCGATGCGTCGTTCGTCAAGGAGCGCGGCATCAAAGTCCCGCACGTGCTGGAGCGAGCCGAAACCTAAGGGTAGACCGAGCATCTGGTTGAAGTCGCAGTCGTAAAGGGTGCCGTCCCAGCCGACCGAGATGATGTACCGACACATCACTCCGGCGGCGGCGACCGGATTAAAGGCATTAACCAACCTTTGCATATAGCCATCATAGTTTCCGCTGGCCCTGAGAAACTCCAGAAAGCGGCCGATGGGCATGTTGGTAATGGTGTAGAGGTTATTGAACACGACACCGTGACGCCACTCGAGTTCGCGCCGGAACTGGGCCTCGATGGCCTGCTGCGTGGGGGGTAGAAACGCTCCCACGGGATTATGGACCAAGTTCAGAACCAAACCGGATTCTGGCTGACCGTAACCCAATTCGTTCAGCTTACGAAGCGCGGAAATGGATTTGGCGAACGCACCACTGCCCCGCTGGGCGTCCGTCTGGGCTTCCCGATAATAGGGGAGTGAAGCGATCACCTCCACCCTGTTTTGCGCCAGGAAATTGGCCAAGTCAGCTTGCCCAGGCAGGAGAAGCACACTCAAGTTGCAGCGGTCCATCACATGGCGACCCATCGCCACCGCCTGCTCCACAAGCCAACGGAAGTTGGGGTTCAACTCCGGGGCCCCGCCGGTGATGTCCACATTGGGAATTTCCGTCTTCGCCAAGGCGCGAATGCAAAGCTCAGCGGTCTCTCGCGTCATGACCTCTTTGCGGTCAGGCCCCGCGTCCACATGGCAGTGATGGCAGGTCTGGTTACACAGTTTCCCGACGTTGATCTGAAAGACGGTTATACTGATGGCGCGCAGCGGATCGAGACCCGCGGTGCGCATCTTTTCCTCAAAAGGGGGAATGCCATTCGCCTGGCCGAGGATGCGCAACTGCTCAGAGGTCTTAGCTAACGGGCTGTCGCGTGATTGTAAACTGAGTCCCATGTTTGCCCTTATGGATGCCCATCACGAGTGGAAATCTCACATCGAGAGCTTCTCCACCACGTTGCGCATCTGAACCCCATGCACCAGTGAGGCGCCGCCTCGAAGGGCGCAGGCCACGTGTACCGCCTCAGTCATTTCCTCGATGTTGGAGCCCTTTTCCAAGCACGCTTGCGAGTAAGCGTCAATACAATAAGGACATTGCACGGCATGCGCCACTCCCAGAGCGATGAGGGCTTTTTCTCGTTCTGTCAGGGCACCCTCCGCGAAGACAGCAGCGTAATAGGTCTGGAACTTTTCCCAGAGTTCTTTGTTCCCTGCCCCAACCTCGGCAAATTTAGTGAGATCTCCGGGATGATAGTAGGTCTCCATGGCTAGTCTCCTCTATCCACTTTCTTTCAAAGAGCCGACAGGCGGCTCTTGAAGAGCGAACGCTAACAGTTCCTGAGGAGGTCGAAGTACCGTTCGCGGCTCATCCCCGCCGTACGGAGGAGGTTTTTGATGATGAACACGGGAAGTTCCTTATACGTGGGGATCACGAGCGGTCGTTTTACTCCGGCTTTGGTGTAGATGAGATGGTCACCGTGCTGCCGGTTGAAGGTGAAGCCGTCCCGTTCGAAGACTCTGGTGAGCGTCCGGTAGTCGACGGGTCGGAGCGGGGGCATCTACTTCACGCTCATTGTCAATCGATCAAGTGATACAAATTCCGGCGCTCGCCATGTCTCGCCCTCACGCTCGTAGCCGGCCTCCTCGAGAATTTCCGGCAGCGTCCCCATTTCAGTGCTGGTTTCGAGAAAGCCGCGAACGGCGTCTCGGATGTTTTTGCGTGCCTCCTCGTCCGTGGAGCCACAGCTCGACAAATCCAATTCGGGGACGTAGGCAACGTAGGCCTTCCCTTCCTTAAACGTGTGGACGGTGAAAGAAATATCCTGCATTTAGTACGCCTCCTTGCAGTTCTTAAAGCCCTCCATGGCCCGTCTCCTCCAGCTCTTGCTTCTCACTCGTCACTCGTCACTTGTCACTGCCCTTGGGCTCGAATCTCCGCCCTCTTCAGCCAATTAAGGAGAAAGAGCGCGCCCACCAGGAATAAGGGCCCGGATATTACGATGACCCAGGAGGGATGATGCCAAGCCCTAATCAGGTAGAGTGTCCCTGCAGCAATATAAAGGATTCCCCCAACCCACTCCCAACGCCAGGAAAGGGCGAGCACGACCACAATGAAGGCAGTCGGAATAAGATGTATGGAAAGCGCAAGGATGGTTTTCCACAAGCCCAGGCCTTCGTTAAAGACATCCAGGGCAAACAGGCTCAACAAGAGTGCAAACGCGATGCACAAAACTCTCGGTGACCAGAACAACAGCCGCTTCACGGGTCCTTTCATATCCTTGTCACTCGCTCCCGCCCCGCGGGATCACACGCCACTGCCTTTCTGACACCTGAAACCCGACACCTGTTCTTCTGTCACTGTCTTTGTCGCTCCTCCCTGAGCATCGCCGTGAGTATCACGGACACGATGCTGACCACCAAGGCGCCCCAAAATGCCGCCCAGAAACCGTCCACGTAAAACCCCACGTGAAACCAGTTGACCGCCATATAGGAAGCCAGCCACAACGTGATGCCGTTGATCACCAGGACGAACAGGCCCAGTGTGAGGATCACGAGCGGGCACGACAACAATTTCAGCACCGGCCGCACAATCGCGTTCACCAAACCCAATATGATCGCCATCACCGCGAATAAGGTCCAGCTATTCTTCTCCACATGGATGCCTGGCACTAGCCATGCGGCCACGAATAACGAGAGGCTGCTCACCACCCAGCGTAATAGCAGATTCATTATAACCTCGCAACGATCTTCTGGGCGATGGCCTTGACCGCCTCCTCGTTGTTTCCAACCACGTGCAACTGGAGGTTGACCAAGACGTCGCCCTTCCGGAACATCAACGTGGTGCCCATGGGTGCGATGTAGGCTTCATCACCAATTCCTGCAACCGGCTGGAGGAAACCCTGGCCTCCCCCGGTCCCCTTCAAGGCCAGCCCTGCAAACTTCAGGGCCATCGCGCCACCCTGCCACGTCACATGAACATCCAGGCCTTGGTTATCACCCGCTGAGGACGTATATTCGCAGCTCGATGTGCCGGCGGGGGCCTCGGACATGGTTGTTCCCAGCGCTTCGCCCACCTCTTCTTTCGTAACCAGCGAACACACATCGCGCGCCGTAGCCGCCTGCCTCGAAGTTGCGCTCTGCGTCATGTCAAAACGATACGTTTGGGACAGTTGCCTGGCTCTTTTCCGCACCTGGTAAACTCCATAGACACAACTCCCAATTGCCAGAAGCGTGACCAGAGCAAAGAACGCCAGCAACCCGACAATGATTTTCAACGCGGAACTTCCCGACTTGGCGGGTGCAGCGCCAGGCGCGGCTCCCGCTGCCTGGACCCCGGCAGGCGCCGCGGGCGCAGGTCCCCGTGCTGCTGGGGGTGGCGGCGCAACGGGCGTGCCACACTGTAAGCAAAATCGAACGTCATCTCCTACCGGTGAACCACACTTGGTGCAGAATCCAGCCATGAAATTACCTCCTCATCTCGTCACAGTCTCCCTAACGCCTGAAACTTTTCGTCGAGCATACATTACGCCCTTCACAATACATGCGAATCGTGTGACACCTGCATTGTAACCTTTCACCTGCTCTTCTGTCTCCTGCCCATCCTTTGTCAGTGCGCTTCTGCCC
>JBAVYG010000550.1:0-3051 GCA_049698675.1 Terriglobia bacterium | reverse complement strand
CCAAAGCGATAAATCCAAACCCTCCCTTCACCACCCCTTTATCCCTGCGACTCTTCCCGCGGTGCCCTCCCGCCTCTTGCCCTGCTCGCCTCTCATGGCTCTTTCATAGAACTTTTGACAGAACCGTCGCCAGCCACTCCGGCAGCCCAGAAAGGGGGCGAGCTCTGCCTCCTCCGGGTACGGAGACTCCCGAAGCGCCTCATTCCGAGCGATTTCTCTGACACCTCTCCGTCCCCTATCCATCGTTCCTTCTGGACTAATCGAAATCCGGAAGGTGCGGCCGCATTTTGCCCATGCCCTGTCCAGACCCGGACCGCATGTCGACCCGCAATTGGTTGCACAATGCAAATTCCTGATTGGCCTGCGCGGTCTCGCCGAGCTTGTGAAGCGCCAGGGCCAGATGGTAGTGCGCCTCGGATTGCTTTGGGTCGAGCCGAATCGCCTCCCGAAACTCGACTGCTGCCGCTTCAAAGTTGTGGTTATATTCGTTCATCTTCCCCACGCCGAAATGGTAAAGGTAGGTGTGGGGGGCTTCGCGGCCCATCCGCTTCAGAACTGTCTGGGCCTCGTCGAGCTTTCCTTGCACCTCCAATGTTTCTGCGAGGTAGTAGAATGCCGAGTCTTCTCGCGGGTCGAGGGCGAGTTCCCGGCGGAACTCCTTTTCCGCGGTCTCGAGGTCACGGGTTGTCCAGGCGATGAACCCGAGGGCAAAATGCGCACCCCGGCAATGCGGGTCCATGGCAAGGGCGCGCTGGAGTTCACCCCTCGCCTCATCCAACTTGTCCTGCGCGTCGTAGGCACGTGCCAGGAGCAGATGGGCCCAAGCAAAGTGGCCAGCTAGGGAATCCCGGCGGCTGAAAAGCTCCAGCACTTTCTGAGGCTCATGCGCCCGAAGATAGCTCTTGCCCAACCATTCCACGATTTCAGGGTTTCCGGGCTGAAGTTGGAGCGCGCGTTCGAAGCTTTCGGCGGCTTCAGCATGCTGTCCGGAGTGAAAGTAAGCGCGTCCCAGTCCGAGGTTCGCTTCGAGGTTTTTCGGCTCCCGTTTCAATACCTCAAGGTAGATCGGAATCGCCTGTTCGAAATGCTCGGCTCTCTCCAACTCCTGCGCGCGCCGCAACTCACTCCGCACTTCTTGCGCGCGGCTCCAGGTGACCGCGCAAAGCGGTCCGACCAGAACGACTATGACCCAAATGTCTTTTCGCATCAGCTACCATCTTAGCTACGAGGAGACACATGTCAACAGCGGCGGTGCCTCGTGCTTGTCATCCTGAGGAGTCCGCCATTCTTATTAGCGGACGACGAAGGATCTCGGCAGTTCGCATATAAGATCGAGCGCTTGGGCGTGGGAAGGAACTGCGGAGATGCTTCGCTGCGCTCAGCATGACAGGGAACGAGGAGTGTACCTTGAGCGAAACGGGCCTGCTGCGCTACTTTGTCCCGGTGGGGTTGGAGGGCGTGAGGCTTGGTGGCGACTTCGGGTGCGCAGCCTGAATCTCATCACCGCGGAAGAAGCGGCCCGGCGCGGCGCGCATTTCCGCCATGGCGGGGAATAGCTTTGAGTAATCGTTGCGCGCATTCCAAAAAAGGAACCCCACCCCGCCTTGTTCCCTGGCCACGCTGACTTGGGTTCGAATATAGGCATCGGAATACGTTTTGGTGCGCCAGGCAAAGGCCTGAAGCCATGGCCGCAGAACAACCTCAGTTTCCGCTGTAATCTCGCCGAACCGCTGCATGGACTCTCCGATAAAGTGCTCAGGGGCATCGCCCGGCCTCGCGTATCCGTCCATGCCGAAAAAGTGCGACGGATAAACCATCGGGGAAAGCACGTCGCAGAACTGCGCCATGGCCGGGATGTCCTGGCCAGTGTGCTCCAAGTCAACCGCACGTTGCCAGGCCATCACTCCGAAGACATCCACTGAAACCAGAACCCCCAGCGGGTGGAGTTCGTCATAGGCGCAGGAGAGAAAATCGTTGATGACGTCGGAACGATCTCGGTCCGGATGCGAAGACTGGAATGCGAATTGGGCATCCTTTTGATCGCCTTCTGCGGGGAAGCGCACATAATCGAACTGGATTTCGTCCACCCCGGAGGTCGCCACCGCTCGGGCCAGCGCCAAGTTATAGTTTTGAACTTCCGCTCGCGAAGGGTCAGTCCAAACCAGTTTCCCGTTTTCTCTCCACGGCTGACCGGTGCGGCGAGACTGCACCGCCAAGGCAGGATGGTTTTGTGCAAGATATTCGTCACGGAAGAGCGCAATGCGCGTGATCGCGTGCAGACCCAGGGAATGAAGGAAGCGGGCGAACTTGGGAAGACTCCGGATGGGAACGTACTTCCGCTTAGGCGCCAGTTCGTGCTCGAAAGGTACGTTAACTAAGCCGTCCATGTCCTTTACGTCGAAGACGACGGCATTGCCGCCGGCTTCCCGCCAACGCCGAATCAACTGCAAACCATGCTCACTGCCAGCCATGTAGCCGGTAATGTAAATACCGCGCATCTCGAAATCCTTGGCGACGGGAACCGGCTGCTCGACGAGCGGCGCTATGAGAATGCCGGGGATGGTCACTTCGGCGCCGGGCCGAAGGTACTTTTCTATCTTGCCGGGGTTCGCCTGTCTGATGGCTGCCTCTAATTCCGCCGTGGTCATGTAAGTTGTTTGTGGCAGGTAATGGCGCGCCAGCGAGGGGAGGCTCTCCCCCCGATTCACGGTGTGGACTACGGTCTGCGTCGGAGCCTCACCGGGCGCCGGTGGCGGGACGTTTTCAGTAGACTTTGTTCCAGGCTTCTGAGGTATATTCCTTGTCCCAGCCGGTGTGGGTTCGGGCAGCGAACCCGGCTTCTGGTCCGCGGGTTGTGTCTTTCCTTGCAGGGGAGCTGGCGCAGGAGGAAAAGTCGGCGCGCCGCCAAAAAGCATCATGGCGACGAGAACCAGTGAGAATAGAGCGCCCAGGAAATCGGACCTGGGACTGCCCAGCATCGTTTTTTTCGCCCTGCATTGCAATACCGTAGATTCTTGTTTTTCTAGCAAGGATTTTCAAGCACTTCGTAGG
>JBAVYG010000549.1:0-23415 GCA_049698675.1 Terriglobia bacterium | reverse complement strand
GCCGTCGGCCGAGTAACCGCCCGGGCGTGCGTCGCCAGGCGGCTTGGGCTCGGCGAGCCGACCTCGTCGCCAACTTCCATTGGCCGAAGAAGGCCGTGTAAAAATCTCCTCCGGACACTCTCCCAATTGGTATAATTTCTTCGGAATAGTCATCTGACATTCCAGGGACACTTTTCATTCCATGCCAAGCCCTACGCCCAGTGACCGAGCTGTACCTCACAATTTGGAAGCCGAGCGAGCCCTGCTCGGTTCCATTCTCCTGGATAATTCGGCCCTTAACATGGCTCTGGAAGTGGTCGGAAGGGATGATTTCTTTTCTGAAGCCCACCGCATCACTTTCGAAAAAATGGTCGGCATCTCGGAGAAGAACCGCACCATCGATCTCGTCACGCTCTCCGAGGAACTCTCCAAGGACGGGCAGACCGAGAAGGTGGGCGGGGCCGCTTACCTCGCTGCCCTCACGGATGGCGTGCCGATTGGAACCTCCGTGGCCGTCTCGGAGTACTCCCGCATCGTCAAAGAGAAGTCGCTTATTCGACGCCTTATCAATGCGTCGAACAACGTTATTTCACGCTGTCTGGAGGGAACGGACGACCCCGACACGCTGATCGATTTGGCTCAAAGCCAGGTCTTCGACATCGCGGAGCAGAAGGTCCAATCCGGATTCACCAACATCCGTGACATTGTGAAGTCGAGTTTCGGGACGATCGACGATCTGCTCGAACGCGGCCAGCGCGTCACGGGCATTGAAACCGGGTTCGTAGAACTCGATAACATGACTTCAGGACTCCAACCCGGAGAACTGGTGGTGGTGGCCTCGCGGCCTTCCCTGGGCAAGACCGCCTTGGCGCTCAACATCGCCGCCCACGCCGCGATCAAGCACCATAAGACGGTTGGGCTCTTCTCTCTCGAAATGAGCAAGGAGTCGTTAGTCATCCGTCTCTTGTGCTCCGAAGCCGAAACCGACAGCCACAAGCTTCGCAGCGGATTCTCGAGGAGCCGCGAAGATTGGAACAAGTTGACCCGCGCTTTGGGCCGACTCGGGGACGCTCCACTCTTGATCGAAGACACTCCTGCCCTGAGCATCATGCAGATTCGCGCTAGAGCGCGGCGCCTGAAGATGGAAAAGGGGTTGGACCTGATGATCGTGGATTACCTTCAGCTCGTCTCAGGTCAGGGGCGCTTTGAAAACCGCACGCAGGAAGTCAGTTACATTTCCCGTGGCTTGAAGAGTATCGCCAAGGAGTTAAAGGTTCCGGTCCTCGCGCTTTCACAATTGAGCCGCGCCCCCGAGCAGCGACAGCGACTTGGCCAGCGACCTCAGCTATCTGATCTGCGTGAATCCGGATCGATCGAACAGGACGCCGACGTGGTTATCTTCATTTTCCGAGAGCGAAAGGCGGCTGAAGAAAGCGAAGCGGAAGGTGAGGTGGACCGACGCGGGGTCGAGATGAAGTTGATTGTCGGCAAGCAGCGCAATGGCCCGACCGGCGATATCCCGGTCGTCTTCATGAGACCCTATGCGAAGTTTGAGAACATGGCTCGCGGTCAGAAATCATCGGAGGAATGAGGCAATCCCTGGGGGGATGTCATTCCGACCCAGAGCGGAGCGAAGGGGAGGAATCTCGCTCTGCGCCGAGGTAGATCGGAGCTCAAGGTGGCCTAGGGGGTAGGTGGAAGAAAGAACAGAGCGAGATTCCTCTCCCGCAACTGCGGGATCGGAATGACAACGTTTTCAAACGGCCTTCAGCACCCTGCTAAGCCGCAGACTCGATCACCCTGAGAAGCCTGTGAATGTTCCAATCAACAAACTACTGCGCCCCACCTGGGTCGAGATCTCTCTTTCAAAACTGCGCCGGAATTATGAGCGAGTCCGGCGCCTTGCCGGCCGGCGCAAAATGATGGCCGTCATCAAGGCGGACGCCTACGGCCACGGAGCTGTGGCCGTGGCCAATTGTCTGGCCGGCTGCGGCGCGGATTGGTTCGGAGTGGCGAGCGTCGAAGAAGCCCTCGAATTGAGAGACGCAGGGATCACGCAGCCCCTACTGCTGTTGGGCGGCCTCTACATGAGCGACCCTGCGGACCTCATCAAGTTTCAGCTCACGCCTTCGGTTTCCTCCACTGCCCGGCTTGACACCTACGCCGAGTGCGCTCGACGCTACGGTCGCCCCATCGAGTTCCATCTCAAAGTGGACACCGGACTGGGGCGTCTGGGGGTGCCGCCGGACCGCCTGGCAGCGTTCCTGGAACATTACCAGACGCTCGAGGGCGTGCGTTTAACCGGCCTGTTCACACACCTTGCTTCCGCCGAGGATCTGCTGGCTACCCAAACGGAAGAGCAGTGTGAGCGCTTCAGGGCTGCGCTTGCCCAACTGAGCTCGGCCGGAATCGAACCCGCGTGGACTCATGTTTCAAACAGTGGCGCGTTGCTCGCCCGCCGCGAGTTTCCTGAAAACATGGTTCGCATCGGAGGCTTGCTCTACGGGTGCTGCATTCCGCTCCTTGTCCCGCCGGGCAAAGTCCTTCCGGACCTCCCGGAGTTCGAACCTGTACTCACCTTCAAATCCTGCGTCGTGTACCTGAAGGACGTTCCCAGCGAGACGCCGCTTGGTTATGGGGAGGCATTCCATACCCGGCGTCCCTCCCGCATCGCCACAGTTCCGGTGGGCTACGCGGACGGCCTCAACCGGGCGCTCTCGAATCGAGGTCATGCCATCGTACGCGGCAGACTTGCGCGGCTCGTCGGTAGCATCAGTATGGACCTCTCGCTTCTGGATGTGACGGACATTCCCGGCGTCAACATTGGAGACGAAGTCATGCTCTTGGGCCGGTCAGAGGGGGCCTCGATTACCGCGCTCGACATCGCGCAGATGCTCGACACAGTCCCCTATGAGGTGTTGTGCTTGATTGGCAAACGCGTGCCCCGCTTGTATGTGGAGTGAAGTTGCTGAACAACTCCAGCCGCTCCTGTCGCGTCCCGCTCAGTTGTATACGATTCTGATTCGGCCCATTCCCTTGCGCCTTGAAAACGTCGCCAAACGACGACCACCCCCGAACCCCCTCCTGACCCAGGCTGAGCATGTTCCACATTTTTCGCTGCACACGGGGGAATCCCCGAAGGGGATTCATATGGTAGCCGGGGGCAACGCCCCCGGAAACGGGTGACCTCACCAAGCCCGACCCTGAAAGGGTCGAATAAGAATGATGTCGCGACTGTACATGGGGCCTGGACAAGTTGTCTCTGGTCGTCATTCCCGCTCGCTCTGGCGAGCCTTAACACCTTGTCTTTTCAACAACATTCCCGCTTTCAACGGCTAAGTTCCTGTGTTTTTATAGACATTCCCGCTTCACCCTGACCTTTTCCACAGCGGCCCTTTGTTTTCAATAGCATTCCCGCACCGTTCCGTCAAAAAAGAATTCTCCTCCAGTCGCGACTCATTGTCAAAAGTTGACGGTTGACAGAAGAAGCCCGCCAACAAATCATTTTCCACGAGTGCGGGGGATGCTCGTCTCCACGATAAGCAAAGGCGCTGAGGCGGAGGTAATTCCTGTGGCCGTTCCACACCGTAATCATACGCTAGTATCCTAGCTCACAATCTGGAATGTGTCAAGCATTAATTGTTGCAGGCTGTAATTCCTCACTCTCTTGGGTGGCGCATGCATTGGTTTGTATGTGTGCGCCGGGAGGGGTCGCGGACATAAATAGCGATGTCGGCGCCACCCGCGATCTGAAAAGCCGCAGACCTAAAAAACAGGTCCGGGCTCCCTGCCCCGCGAAGCATGCCTGCGGTTTCTCGCTGAGTGCAGAGCGCAAAAGACAACTGCAGAGATCCTTCGCCCCGACAAGTCGGGGCTCAGGATGACAGACCGCTCAAACTAGGGAATTCGGGGTAGGAATGCCCCGGGATTATGACCGCTCTGCCTGCCTTTTGAACAATTCGGGGAAGACCTTCTGATAAATGGCCATCCCCAGTGCGGCATTCATGCCCATCACTTCCAGGGCATTGATTTCCTCATCGGTGGTGATGCCGCCTGCGGCAGTGATGGGTAACTGCGTAACGGAGCGCAAGCTTCTAAACCACGCCAGATTCGTCCCCTGGAGTTTACCTTCCGCGTCAATGTACGTGCAGAGGAACTCCGAGCAGTAAGGCTCAAGCTGCGCCAGCGCCTGCGCCGAAGTGAGAGGCAGCGTTTCCCGCCAGCCCCGAATGGCCACGCGGTCACCCAGGCAGTCAACCGCCACCATGAGCTTCTCTCGCGGGACGGCGGCAAGGAGAGGTCGGAGGAACTCGGAGTTTATACCGCAGGGCGTAAACGCGCTGCTCCCCACAATTACCTTGTACGCGCCGCCCTGCACCGTCTGGACTGCCTTTTCCACCGTGCGGATTCCTCCCCCGACGCGGCAGGGCTTTCGCTTGCAGAGTTGACGGATAATCTCGCTGTGGTCTCCTCGACCCAACGCTCCATCAAGGTCGATGACCTGAATTTGGGGATAGGCGGCAAATTTCTCCAGCACCGCAAGCGGGTCGGGCAACTCCAGGAACTTCTCTCGCCCCTGGACGAGTTGGACGACCTTGCCAGCCATTAAGTCAATGCAGGGAATGAGCATAAGGAAACCAGTCGAGAGTCAAGAGTCAAAAGTCAAAAGGTTAAAGTCTAAAGGATAAAATGACAGACTCTTGCCCTGGTTTTTTGACTTTCGACTCTCGACTTTTGACTCTCGACTGCCCTACAGCCGCACGGGAACGCCTTGAGACTGCAAATACTCTTTCAGGCTGCGCATCGTATAGGTTTCGAAATGGAAAATAGAGGCAGCCAAGGCAGCATCGGCATGGCCTTTCAAGAAGACTTCGGCAAAATGTTCGGGCCCCCCGGCGCCGCCCGAAGCGATAACAGGGATATGGAGGGCGTCGGCAATGGTCTTCGTCAGCTCGCAATCGAAGCCTGCTTGCGTGCCGTCAGCATCCATGGAAGTCAGAAGGATTTCACCGGCACCGAGTGATTCAACTTCGCGAGCCCACTCGAGGGCATCCAGCTCGGTTGGCTTGGTGCCGCCGTAGGTCAATACTTTCCAGCCCGGAGCGGCTTTGGCCCCGTCCTGCAAGGCACCCACAAGGGGCGCCGCTGCTTTTGCCCCGTCCTGCAGGGCACCCACAAGGGGTGCCCCTACGGAACTGCGGCGCGCGTCGATAGCCACAACGAGTGCTTGCCGCCCAAAGTGCTCCGCAATCTGGCTCACCACTTCAGGAGATTCAACCGCCGCCGTATTCACTGCCACCTTATCGGCCCCGGCGGAGAGCAATCGTTGCGCATCCTCCAGGGTCCTCACGCCCCCACCCACCGTCAGCGGGATGAAAAGCCGGCGCGCCACCCGGTGTACGGTATCCATCAGCGTAGCGCGTCCCTCGCGGGAAGCCGAGATGTCCAGCATGACCAGTTCGTCCGCGCCCTCGCGGTTATACGCCTCGGCCAGTTCACCCGGGTCTCCGGCATCTCTTAGATTCACAAACTTGATGCCTTTGACCACTCGGCCGTTCTTGCAATCCAGGCATGGGATGATGCGTTTTGCAAACATAGGAAGTTGTTAGGCCAATTCTGAATTATGAATTCTGAATTGTGAATTGCTTTCTTCATTGTCCCCACTGCTGAGTGCCGTCTGCTTATTGGGTGCCGCCTCGTTTCCACCTGCTGGGCATTGCTGAAGAACAGCAGGCAATGGGCAATAAGCGGAAGGCAGTGGGCCATTCATAATTTAGAATTCATAATTCAGAATTTCCCCAGCCCCCTTCTTCAAAGGCCCAAAAAGTTATTTAACACCTTCAGCCCAATTTCTCCCGACTTTTCCGGGTGAAACTGCACCGCCCAGATGTTCTTCATCTCCACGCCCGCTGCGAAAGTCTGCCCATAGTGAGTTACTGCCGAACTTTCTTTGGTAGCTGGCCCGTAGTAAGAGTGACAGTAGTAAACGAAACTGCCGTCCGCAACCCCTCGAAAGAGCCCGCTGCGGCTGCGAATCTCCAGTTGGCTCCAGCCCACATGTGGAACTTTGAAGACTCCTTCGAATCGGGTCACGTGGCCGGGGAGCAATGCGAGCCCGGGAACCTCCGGCGCTTCGTCACTGGCCTCGTAGAGCGCCTGGAGGCCCAAACAGATCCCCAGGAACGGCGTACCGCCAGCCAGCAAGTCGCGAAGAGGCTTCAGAAGCCGGCGCTCCTCGAGGGCTCTCATCATCGTGCCGAAGTGACCTTGACCGGGGAAAATGATCTTCTCGGCGGAGCGGAGCGACTCCGGGCTGTCCATCACCTCGGCCGAGTGTCCGAGGTGCTCAACGGCCTTCAGCACCGAGCCAACATTGCCGGCGCCGTAGTTGAGTAAGGCGATCACAGCAGTCCTTTGGTGCTGGGGAGTTGGGCCTTGAGGCGTGGGTCGCGCGAACAGGCATAGCGCAAGGCACGCGCCCAGGCTTTGAACAACGCCTCGACGGCATGGTGGCTCGAACGCCCATAGGCCAGTTTCAGGTGCACGTTGGCCCTCGCGCTCGAGGCAAATCCGTTGAAGAAGTCTTCCAACAGCTCTGTCTGCAGGTCGCCGACGTGCCTTGCCTTGATCGGCGCGTTGAGCACCAGGTAGGGCCGCCCGCTCAAGTCGATGGCGGCTATAGCCAGGGTTTCATCCATGGGCATCAGGAAATAACCCGCCCGATTAATGCCTTTTTTCGCCCCCAGTGCTTGCCGGAACGCCTGCCCCAAGACAATGCCAATATCCTCGACCGTGTGGTGCTGGTCAACATCCAGATCGCCGAGCGCCTCAACTTCCAGATCGAATCCGCCATGACGGGCAAACAGCTCGAGCATGTGATCGAGAAAGCGAATGCCGGTGGAAACCTTGTAGCGGCCGCGCCCGTCCAGGTTCAGCCGGACGCGAACGTCGGTCTCTGCGGTCTTGCGGTGGATGTCCGCCCTGCGCGCCCTCATGCAAACCATCCTGTTTGGGAATAGGTGACGAAGTTCCGCCAGGCTTTTGTCCCGTTCCTGGTCTCGATCAAACGCTCCTGCCTTTCCAGTTCTTCGAGCAAGCGGCGCGTCTGCGCATGGGAACCGATGGTGAACCGCAAGTAACCCTTGAGATGCGGATCGTAGCTCCAGTCGCGCACCAGAATCCCCTCCGCGCGGAGGCGCTGGGCGATTTCCGGCGCGCGCTCCCCGACACGAGTCAAAATGAAATTGGCAGAACTCCGCACATAAGGAATCCCCCGAGACCCGAGCCAGCGATAAACGAGGTCGCGGTTAGCGCGAACTTCCGCGACGTATTTCCTTACATGCCTTTCATGCCGGATGGCAATCAACGCTGCCAGCAGGGCCAGCGAATTCACCTGGAAAGGGCTTTGAGCCCGGTGCATTAGTTCCACAAGTTCAGGGTTGCCGAAGATAAAACCCATGCGTAACGCCGCCAGTCCAAACGCTTTCGAAAACGTCCTGGTCACGAGAAGGTTTTCATACTTTCTGATCCAGGGCAGAACCGTCTCACCGGAATAGTCGTAATACGCTTCGTCGACTAACACCAGGACGCGCGGCGCGGCCTCCAGGAGAGTGCGCAGATCAGGCTTGGAAATCTGCGTCCCGGTGGGGTTATTGGGGCTGGCCAGAGGTACCCAGCGGGTTTTCTTGTGGATCGCGGTCACGATGCTTTCCACGGGAAGTCGGAAGTGCTCGTCGTAGCGAACCCGCTCGATATTGCCACCCGCCACGTTGTGAAAGAATTCGTAAACCGGGAAGGTTGGAGCAGGCGCCAGGAGCACATCACCGGGATCAACAAAGGCGTCGCAGATCGCCTTGATCGCGTCGTCGCTGCCGTTGGTCAGGAGCATCTCTTCCGGCTTGACTCCGAAATAGCGCGCCAGGGTCTCGCGGCTCTCCCCGTACTCCGGGTATCGCGTGAGCATTTCAGGCGTTAGAGCACGACGCAAGGCGCGGACAACTTCCGGGGCACACCCCACCGTGTTCTCGTTGAAGTCCAGGCGCAGTTTCCCCGCTCGCCCTTCCATGGGGGGGCGGTATTCCTTCAGTCGCTCCACCGCCTTGCGGGGTCGAATCATCGCTTCTTGAACCTCGCTTCCACGGAGTGCGCGTGCGCCTTCAGGCCTTCCGCGCGCGCCAGCGCTACAATCGACTGGCGAAGGCGCGCAAGGCCCTTGCGGGTGATTTGCTGAACCGAGATGCACTTCACAAAATCCGCCGCGCTCAAGCCGCCACGCAAACGCGCCGCCCCACTGGTGGGCAGAATGTGATTCGTGCCGGAAGCATAATCCCCCGCTGCGACCGGACTGTAACCGCCCAGGAAAATCGAACCGGCAGACTGGATTCGACCGAGCAGACCCTCTGCATCCTCAAGCAGAGTGAGATGCTCGGGGGCCAGGCGGTTGACGAGCTCGGCAGCCTCCGCCAAACGCCGAGTGAGGATAACGCATCCTTGCCCAGCCAGCGATTTCTGAGCAACCGGCAGGCGAAGCTGGGCGACGATTTGGGCAGCACAGGCTTGAACGCGCAGAGCCAGTTTGCGCGAGGGCGTGATGAGAATGGCCACCGCGTCGGGATCGTGCTCAGCCTGAGCTACGAGGTCGGCCGCGATCCACTCGGGATTACCCTCGGCGCCCACCACCACCAGCTCCGATGGGCCGGCGACGAAATCAATTCCACACTCGCCTGCAACCAGTTTCTTGGCAGCGGCCACGTAACGGTTTCCGGGACCCACGATCTTCTCCACGCGCGGCACGCTTTCCGTCCCATAGGCAAACGCGGCGACAGCCTGCGCTCCCCCAAGCCTGTAGATTCCGGACACCCCCAGCATATGAGCGGCGACGAGAACGGCGGGAGCGGGCCTGGGCGAGGTGACCAGAACCTCCCGCACTCCCGCCACTTGTGCCGGGATGACGCTCATGAGGACGGTTGAGGGCAAAGGGTAACGCCCGCCCGGAACATAGCACACCACCCGCTCGAGAGGACGAAACACTTGACCTACTTTCACGCCCGGAAGGGCCTCAAACTGCCAGGCCCGCGGGAGTTGGCGGCGCGCCGCAGCACGGATGTTTTTCGCCGCCACCCGTAAGGCCTCGACGAAACTCGGTGGGAGGTTTGTGTACGCGCGTTCGACTTCATCGGGCGTAACCGTCATGCCCACTTTCCGCAGGTCGACACCGTCGAACTGCCGTGAATAGCGAACCAGCGCTCGGTCGCCCTGGCGGCGGACATTGGCGAGAATACGCCGGGCAACCGCCTCGGCACTGCTCAGGTTTGTAGCGTGAGCCCTCAGCAGGCGGCTGACGGCTTCCTTAGCGTCGCTGCGAATAATGTCAAGCATATAGCAACCTGGGAGTTGCCCCGAAGGGGGCAAACCGTGAGTAGCCGTGGGTGAAACCCACGGAAAGAAAGCGAAAAAACAGTTCCGGCCCTGGAGGGGCCGAACTGTAGGTCAACCCCGGTGGGGTTGACGTGATCTCCTCGGCCTCACTGTCCGCAGGTTGAAACCTGCGGCTACTCACGGAAGGCCCCTGCGGGGCCTCCGAATTCCCGCCCCCGAGGACTTTGAAACCCCATTACGGCCAAATAAGGGGAATCATGCAGGGAACGCTGGTGCTGATCCCCGTGCTCCGTCTTACTCCAACTTACTAAAATGGCTGTCCTTTGTAACATTGCAGTTCGGCAACTTTGACGGAACCCTTTGGCAGGAATGCCCCATCTTCAGATTACGATCTTGTTCAAGGGATACTCGACAATGCCTTGGGCATGGGCGGCTTTGAGGCGCGGAATGATCTCGCGCACCGTTTTCTCCTCGATGACCGTGTTCACAGCCACCCACTCGGGATCACTGAGTTGTGAAATGGTCGGCCGTTTCAGAGCCGGCAGCACCGCCAGCACCTTGTCAAGGTCCGCTCGCAGGACGTTCAACATCAAGCCCACTTTGCCAGCGGCCTCAATGGCGCCTTTGAGAAGCATGACGAGCGTTTCGATCTTCTGACGCTTCCAAGAATCATCCCAGGCAGCGAGATTGGCGATGAACTTGGTGTTGGATTCCAACACCGTCTCCAGGATGCGCAGGCCGTTGGCCCGCAGAGAGGAACCGGTCTCAGTGACCTCCACGATGGCATCGGCCAGTACCGGAGGCTTGACCTCCGTAGCGCCCCAGGAGAATTCCACTTTGGCCTTGACCCCGTTTTCGGCAAGGTAACGCCTGGTCACGCCCACGAGTTCCGTGGCAATGACCTTCCCTTCCAGGTCCTTGACACTCTGGAAAGGGGATTTCTCCGGCGCCGCCAGCACCCAGCGGACTGTTCCGAAGGTCTGCTTGGCGTAAATAAGGTCCGCGATTTCCACCACCTTGGCTTCGTTCTCGAGAATCCAATCCCTGCCGGTGAGCCCGGCGTCCAGAATTCCATCCTCCACGTAGCGCGGCATTTCCTGAGCGCGGATCAGCATGCACTCAATCTCATCGTCGTCAATGGCGGGAAAGTAGGACCGCGGATTGACGGTGATTTCGTAGCCCGCGCGACGGAAGAGCTGGAGGGAGGCTTCTTGCAGGCTTCCCTTGGGAAGACCCAATTTCAACTGGTTCATGTTTGGCTCTCCGGGTTTTGGTCGCCATACACTTCGGTGGGATCAAACTCCCGTTGCAGAAAGATTTCCTCGCCGGCGGCGGTCAGTTTGCGGAAGAAACAAGACTTGTAACCCATGTGGCAACATCCCGGACCCTTGAGGTCCGCCTGGACAAGCAAAGCGTCGTGGTCGCAGTCCACCCGGATTTCACGCACCCATAAGTGGTAACCCGAGGTTTCACCCTTGGTCCAGAGTTTCTGCCGGCTGCGGCTGAAAAAGGTCACGTAACCGGACTTCAGGGTTTTCTCAACAGCTTCCGTGTTCATGTAGCCCAGCATCAGGACCTTGCCACTATGCCTGTCCTGAATAATCACCGGAATCAACCCGTCTTGAAAATGCAGATCCATTAATCTGCGCCCCCCGTCAGTCAAAAATAAAAGGCCCGCTGAGCTTCCTAGCCAGCGGGCCATCTTTTCACCAGTTCTTTATGACTTATAGATTCGCCCACTGACACTTTACCTTGAAAGCCGAATGAGAATGAGGGTGTGCCAATGTGCGCAACATGAAGACTCAGGTTACATCTGGCCATGAAATCTGTCAATGTGAATTCAGTGTCTGCAATGTGAGGACCATGGCCGGGCACTGCGCCGCGAGATTGCCCACTTGGCGCCGACAAGAGCCGTATGCCTTCCGCCCGATCTATCCGGCGCACTTCACTGCCGCGCGGCCCAGGAATTCCGCCGCATCGCCCAGTTCTTCTTCGATGCGCAGCAACTGGTTGTACTTGGCAATGCGGTCGCTGCGGCTGGCGGACCCGGTCTTGATCTGGCCCGTGCCGAGGCCAACCACGAAATCAGCAATGAAAGCGTCCTCAGTTTCACCCGAGCGGTGCGAGACCACCGAAGTATAGCCGTGGCGCCGGGCCAGCTCAATCGCCCGCATGGTTTCTGTAACCGTGCCGATCTGGTTCAACTTGATCAGGATGGAATTCGCCGCTCCCAGTTCGATGCCGCGCTCGAGCCGCTCAGAGTTGGTGACGAAGATGTCGTCGCCCACAATTTGCACCTTATCACCGAGGGCCTGGGTCAGTGCTACCCAACCTTCCCAGTCATCTTGGGCCAGGCCGTCCTCGATGCTGATGATCGGATACTGTCGCACCCAGTCGGCATACAGCTTGATCATTTCATCGGAGGATTTCTTCGACTTGTCGGATTTGAAGAAGACGTACTTGCCGTCCTGGAACATCTCGCTCGAGGCAGGGTCGAGCGCCAGGCAGATGTCCTGGCCGGCCGAATACCCCGCCTGTTCGATGGCCTCCAGCAGGACTTCCACGGCCTCCACATTGGACTTCAGACTGGGTGCGAAGCCGCCTTCGTCGCCCACGGAGGTGTTGTAGCCGCGTTCTTTCAAGACCTTTTTCAACGTATGGAAGGTCTCAGCGCCCATGCGCAACGCCTGCGCGAAGCTCTCGGCGCCCACGGGCATGATCATGAATTCCTGGAAATCGACGGTGTTATCCGCGTGCACCCCGCCGTTCAGCACATTCATCATCGGCACCGGAAGAATGCGGGCCTGGAGTCCGCCGAGATAACGATAGAGCGGCATACGTGCTGATTGAGCCGCTGCCCGGCACACTGCCATCGATACAGCGAGAATAGCGTTCGCACCCAGCTCTCCCTTATTCGGCGTGCCATCAAGGCGGATCATGCGCCCATCAATTCCCACCTGATCGCTGGCCTCATGTCCTCCCAGCTCCCGCGCCAGTACCGTATTGACATTCTCGACGGCCCGCAACACGCCTTTGCCCTGGTAACGCCGCTTGTCGCCGTCGCGTAATTCCACAGCCTCGTGCTCGCCGGTTGATGCCCCCGAAGGCACTGCCGCTCGCCCAAATGAACCGTCGCGAAGATAGACTTCCGCCTCCACGGTTGGATTACCACGCGAATCGAGTATTTCTCTTGCCTGAATCAGATCGATGTTTGCCATAGATTAGTCCTCAGAAAGAATTTGAAACGTGCGATTGTACCACGCTTCTGCTCACTCCCCACTGCTTACTGCCCGCCTACGGTCTTCGAACATCCGCTCTTCAGGAACGACCACTACAATGCCGCTCTCGCTGATGTGATATTTCCTCCGGTCTTCCTCGAGGTCGAATCCAATTTCCGTGCGCTCCGGAAGATGCACGGCCCGGTCGATGATGGCGCGGCGGATGCGCGAGTAGCGACCGATGGTGACGTGAGAGAAAAGGATGGAGTTGTCCACTTCGGTGTAACTGTTGACGCGGACGTCATGGGAAAGAATCGAGTTCGTTACCCGGCCCCCGGAGATAATGCAACCCATCGAGACCGTCGAGTCGATGGCGATCCCCATGCGGTGGCCCTCCTCCGCGAACACGAACTTGGCCGGCGGGTACTGTTGCTGGTAAGTACGGATGGGCCAGTCAAAGTCGTACAGGTTGAAGACCGGCGAAACCGAAACCAGGTCCATGTTGGCTTCGTAATAGGCCTCGATGGTCCCGATATCCCGCCAGTACTTCGCTTCCTTCTTGTTTTCGTCGTGGAAGTCGTACGAATAAACCCTCTTCTTTTCGATAAGCTTTGGAATCACGTCCTTCCCGAAGTCGTGGCTCGAGTCGGGATCACCGGCGTCAGAGACGAGGGCCTCAATCAGAAGGTCGCGGTTGAAGCAATAAATGCCCATCGAGACGTTGGACTTCTCAGGGTTTTTGGCCGAGGGCTTGGGGTCGGCGGGTTTCTCCTCCCAGCCGACGATACGGTTGTTCTTATCGACTTCCACCACCCCGAACTGGGAGGCCGTAGCGCGATCGGATTCGATGGTGCCAATGGTGACGTCCGCCCCGGCCTCGACGTGCTGCTGGAGCATCAACTGGTAATTCATCTTGTAAACGTGGTCGCCGTAAAGGATCAGAACATACTTGCAGGGCTCGCTCCCGAGCGAGTAGAGGTTTTGGTAGGTGGCGTCGGCGGTTCCCTGGTACCAATGTTCTCCCACCCGCCTCATGGGGGGCAGAACCTGTAAGAACTCACCCAGTTCATCCGAAAAGATACTCCAGCCCTCGCGCAAGTGCCGATTAAGGGAGAGGGCCTTGTACTGGGTAACGACGAAAATCCTGCGAAGACCCGAGTTGATGCAGTTTGAGAGGGTAATGTCCACAATCCGATACATCCCGCCAAACGGGACGGCGGGCTTGGCGCGATCGCGGGTCAGCGGGTAGAGGCGCTCCCCCGCTCCACCCGCAAGAAGGCACACCAATGTGTCTGGAACCACGAGTTGCTATCCCTCCCTTCTAAGTGTCGCTCCCTGCAAGCGCCGGCGGGGTTTTTCAACCTCCCCGCCCAACTTCTCCTCGGATTGCCATTATACCAAACAAACGACCCATGGCTTCATGCCTGTCAGTAGTCCCGCCAAAGAATGGGGCTAGGGGCTCGGGACTGGGGGTTGGGGCAATTCTGAATGTTGAATTCCAATTCAGAATTCCTTCCTTCCCGCGCACTGAAGAGCCGCAGGTCCAGAAGGTAGACCTGCGCTACAGTTGCTGCCAGTTGGGGCGCCGGGCAATGCTTAGCAGCGTAGTGGAGGGGAGTCTAACCTAGAAGAGGACCGGAACCTTTAGCCGGTTGGATACGTAAATTCAAACGGAGAAGCGCCTTCCAATTCTGAGGAGGAAACATGCCGAGGAAAACCGTGGGAGGTTTTGTTTTGTTGCTGGCGATATTTGCCATTCCCGTCCGGGCCGAGGAGTGGTCTAAGACGTTCGAGTTGAACGGCAAGGCGGACCTGCGCGTCGAGACGAACGACGCCAGGGTGCAGGTGGAGGCCTGGGAGGGAAAAGAAATCCAGGCGCGTGTCGTCTCGGAGGGCGTGCGGATCGGACTGTGGGGCAGTTCGGACACTCACCAAGTGCGCGTGCGGGACTTTCAATCTGGAAATCGCGTCGAATTGGAGGTCCGTATCCCGAGCACGAATTGGGTGATTGGCGTCAATACCCGGTCCGCAAGAATCGAGTTGAAAGTTCCTCGGGAGGCCACCCTGGATATCCATTCCGGCGACGGCGATTTATCTGTCCGCGGCATCAAGGGTGAAATCAATCTTTCCACTCAAGATGGCAAAATCGAGGCGGATTCACTCGAGGGGGCGTTGCATGCCACCACCGGCGACGGCAACATGCGCGTCCAGGGGCGCTTCGATTCCCTGAACCTGAGGACGGGCGACGGGAGGATTTACGTCCAGATCAGTCAAGGTTCACAGATGGTCTCAGGCTGGAGCGTGCGCAGCGGCGACGGCAACGTGGAACTAAGCCTCCCCGAGGGCTTTTCCGCGGACCTCGACGTCCACACCGGCGATGGCCGGATAACCTCCGATCTGCCCATCACTGTCTCGGGCTCCCTGGACCACTCGTCACTGCGCGGCAAGCTGAATGGGGGCGGCCCAATCCTTAGCGTCCACACCGGCGACGGCTCAGTCCACCTGAAGCGCCTGTAGCCGCGGGGGTTACCTCGCCCCAGCGGCGTGACCTGTCCGGGAGTTTGGGGAACTCGCCACTCCACAAGAAACCTGAGTTGAATTTGGGATTAGGCCCCGCTCATCCCAGGGATGGTTGGCTAGGAAACGTTCAACGCCTGCGGCACTTTACGTCTCCGAGTCGCCTTCTCGGGTGACGATGTGGACGTCCACGGCGGGGGCGTGGCCAAGGAAGCGGTTAAGCGCTGAAAGGTAGAAGTACCTACGCCAGCCGCGAGTGGTGGAATGCCCAAAAACTACCTGGGTAATCCTCCTTTCCTTTACAAACTTCGCCACCGTTTCACCCACGCTATTTCCATGCAAGCGCTCGACCTTGGCTTCCAGCTCTTCAGCGAAGCGAATATTGGCTGCCAGGGAGCGCAGTTTTCCCTCGCTCGCGTCCGCGGACGTTTCAACGTAAACCACGTAGAGTTCCGCGCCGACGGCGCGAGCCAGGCGCGCCCCGCGGGCGATGAGGTATTGTGAGCTGGGATGCGAGCTGATGGAGACCGCGATGCGCTCTCGCACTCCCCAGTTCCGGCTGATCTGTTTCGTGGTGAGGTAGGAGCCAAGCTCACTGTCCACCGTGTCCGCCACTTGGCGGAGCGCCAGCTCACGCAGGGCGATCAAGTTCCCAGGCCTGAAAAAGTTGCCCAGGGCCCTCTCGATCGTTTCAGGCGGGTAGACGTCGCCCCGCCGCATGCGGTTCTGTAGCGCCTCGGGCGTCAGGTCAACCATCACCACTTCGCCCGCGCGCTTTAGCACCCAATCCGGCACGGTTTCGCGCACCGGAACTCCGGTGATGGATTGAACCAGCGGCGCCAGGCTGTCCATGTGCTGAATGTTCATGGTGGAGAGCACATCAATATTTGCCGCCAGGAGTTCCATCACGTCTTCGTAACGCTTCCGGTGCTTACTCCCCTCGATGTTGGTGTGGGCCAGCTCATCGACGAGCGCGACTCCAGGCCGCCGGGCAAGAATCGCATCCACGTCCATTTCCTCGAACATGATTCCTTTGTAATCGAGCTTGCGCTTGGGAATTTGCTCGAGCCCGGCAGCCAATTCCTCGATGGGCTTGCGGCCGTGCGTTTCCACAATTCCGACAACAACGTCCTGCATGCGACTGCGGCGTCTGTTGGCCTCGCTGAGCATGGTGTAAGTCTTCCCGACACCCGGCGCGTAGCCGAGAAACACTTTAAGCACGCCCTCTTTTTTTTCGGGAGGCGAAGCCTTTTCAAGCCACTGTTCGGGACTTCTGATCATTTACCCATCCGCCGGCCCGCTCTGGAGTGCGGCAGCTTGCTGCCGCTTTTCTCCAGCGAGCTTGCTCGCGCTTCACCGCGCTCCTGCGCACGGCCAGCAAGCTGGCCTGAACGAGAGCGGCAGCCCGCCGCGGCGGGCTGCACTCCAGAGCGATGGCGAAAGTGCGGGCGACATCCGCTATAATACCATTGGTGTTCAAACTCTCTCGATGGCAAATCCTGCGCTTCGCTGCCGCTGCCGGCATGGTCCTGGCCATAGTTCTCATCTTCCGCCGCGTGGTGCCGGCCAACGCCACCAGCGTGGCGCTTATCTTTCTGCTGGCGATTCTCTATGTTTCCGCCTTCTGGGGCCTGCGGGTTTCCATTTTCATGTCGCTGCTGGCCACCCTGGCTTTCAATTATTACTTTCTTCCGCCGCTCGGCGCCTTGACCATCGCCGACCCTCAGAACTGGGTCGCGCTCACCGCCTTCCTGATTACGGCAATCACCGCCAGCCGCCTTTCCGAACAAGCGCGCCAGCAGGCCCGTGACGCCAACCGCCGCCGGCAGGAAATTGAACGTCTGTATGCCTTCGCGCAACAAATGCTGGTGGCGGGAGGCGTGGTGGAATTGCTGAACGCCATCCCGAGGCACATCGTCGAATCGTACGAAGTTCAGGACGCGGCTTTGTACCTGGCCGACAGGGATGGAATCTACCGTTCAGGCAGGGATTTTCGGGAGTTGGATGGCGAGCAGCTCAAGGTCGTCATGGCGCGCGGGGAACCGGTCGTGGAGGCGGACCGGCAACTTTGTTATGTGCCCGTGCGGATGGGCGTGCGGCCCGTGGGAAGTCTTGGCATTTCGGGCGCCGTTCTCTCGCGCGAGACGCTCGAAGCCCTCGGAACGCTCATCGCCATTGCCGTCGAGCGAGTCAGCGCCGTCGAGGCGCTAGGGAAGGCCGAGGCCGCCCGGCAGGAAGAACGACTCCGCTCCGCCCTTCTGGATTCTGTTACGCATGAGCTTCGAACCCCGCTCACGGCGATCAAAGCTTCGGTCTCGAGTCTCTTGACTCAACCCGAACTGAGTGACGCCCAGCGGCGGGAGCTTTTCTCTGTCGTCAACGAGGAGAGCGATCACCTGAATCGGCTGATCGAGGAAGCGCTCGAGATGGCCCGCCTCGACGCCGGCGAGATCGAGCTCGAGATCGAACCCCACGCCATCCTGGAGGTAATCGATGCGGCGCTCGAGGCTTCGAAAAATGTCCTGGCGAATCATACCGTCGATGTTCGCCTGCCGGAAGGCCTGCCCACGGTCCCGATGGACCCGGCTCGTATCCGGGAAGTTCTGACGCAACTCCTCGACAACGCGGCGAAGTTCTCCCCGCCCGGCGCTCCTATCCTCATCAGCAGCGAAGTGTCCGGCCGATTTCTCGTCACCAGCGTGGCCGATCGCGGTCCAGGGATTGACAGCTTCGAGCAGGCTCTTATCTTCGACAAATTCTACCGAGGCAGGGACCAGCGCTACCGCGTGCAGGGCACTGGCATGGGACTCGCCATCCGCAAGGCGATTGTCGAAGCCCACGGCGGGTCCATAGGAGTCACCAGCCAGGTTGGAAGCGGGTCGGTGTTCCATTTCAATCTGCCGCTGTCTGCGGAAAGGGGCAGAGTCTTATGAGCTCGGGCAGGGTCTTGATCCTCGATGATGAGGCGCAGATCCGCCGCGTGCTGCGGACCACTTTAGTGGCGAGCGGCTTCGTGGTGCGCGAGGCGCGTAGCGGTGAAGATGCCCTCGAGATGATTAGGGAAGAAATGCCAGATCTGTTGATTATTGACATCAACCTGCCGGGCATGAGTGGGTTCGAAGTGTGTCGCGAAATACGCGAATCCTGCGACGCCCCGATCATCATGCTCTCGGTGCGGAATAACGAACGCGACAAGGTGCGGGCGCTTGACGCCGGCGCCGACGATTATGTGGTCAAACCTTTCGGGATCCAGGAACTCCTCGCCCGGATTCGCGCTAATTTCCGCCGCCGCGTCCCCAGCGCCGATGAGCTGCCACGAACTTTTGAGTCGCAGGGTCTCACCATCGATTTTGCTCAGCGAACGGTGGTGGCGCGTGGCCGTCAGGAGCGACTGACACCCAAGGAGTTTGACCTCCTCCATTACCTCGTTACCCACCCCAACAAGGCCCTGCCACACCGCGAACTGCTGCAAGCCGTCTGGGGTCCCGACTACGGAGACCAGGTGGAATACCTACGTGTCTTCATCAACCAGTTGCGCAAGAAGATCGAGCCCCAGCCTTCCAAGCCCCGTTACCTGCTGACCGAGCCCTGGGTCGGCTACCGCTTCTCGATGCCCGAAGAAGGCCAACAAACGAGGGATTGATGCGCCGCAACTGGAACAACCACCTAGCGAGTTACGCCATGCGAGTGGAGGAGTCGCAGGGCCGGCGCTATCCCGAGCCTCCTCATCCCTTCCGCAACGCTTACGAGCGAGACCGCGACCGCATCATCCATTCTCGAGCCTTCCGGCGTCTTGAGAATAAGACCCAGGTTTTTACTCGGCGTTACTCCGACCATTTTCGCACTCGTCTGACCCACACGCTGGAAGTGGCGCAAATCAGCCGGACAGTGGCGAAGGCGCTGGGACTGAACACCGATCTTGTGGAAGCTCTTGCGCTGACGCATGATGTGGGGCATCCGCCCTTCGGCCACACCGGGGAATCCGAGCTCAACCGGCAAATGGCGCATTTCAAAGATAGTTTTGACCACAACCTGCACGCCTTGCGAATCGTTGAACATTTCGAGCAGAAATACGCGGAGTTTCCCGGCTTGAACCTTACCTTCGAAGTCCGCGAAGGAATCATCAAGCACTCGCGGGACTACGATCCCGCGCTTTACCCCGGGCTCGCCGCCTACGGGTTGGACGCGCAGCCACCGCTCGAAGCCCAGTTGATCGACATCACCGATGAAATCGCCTACAACTGCGCCGACCTTGATGATGGCTATGAAGCGAAACTCCTCACCCTTCCCCTGATTCGCCAGGGTCTCCGCTTGTTTGATTCATTCTATCGCACCATTGACCGGAAATACCCTACGGCTCGGGAGAAACTGAAATTCAACGAAGCCCTCAAGGAGATGCTGAACATTCTGGTGACGGACCTCATCGACTCGACGCGCCGGAGCCTTGCCGAGGCCCGCGTCAGGTCGGTGGCGGACGTGCGCGCTCATTCAAGACGCCTGGTGAGCTTAGGTCCCAGGCGAGCCCGCGAAAACAAGGAGCTGAAAGAATTCCTGAATGTGAACTTATACTCTCACCCTCAACTGGCGGCGGAGCGGAAAGTAATCGTGCGGTGTGTGAGACGTCTCTTTAGTTACTACCTCGAGCATCCTCGCGGTCTCCCTCCCTTCTACTTCGCCCAGAGCCAAAAGGAACCCCTGCATCGCGTTGTGTGTGACTACATTGCCGGCATGACGAACAACTACCTCGTGGAGCAGTACCGCAAGCACCTCGGAGCGTAAGTTTCGATCCACAACTTGGTGTAGTGTCCAGTGGTTGATAGGATCTCACGCCTCGAGTCTTACAAAATGCTTGAGCCGTGGCAGCAAGTGATGGTGCATGGCTTCAGGTCCGTAAAACAGGGCATGGATGTATGTCAAAAGGGCGGGCTGAGAAAACCGTTCCGGCGGTTTCCGGAAATTGATATAGCAGAGCCGGCCCGGCACCACTTGGTTCGGATGCTGATACGAAGCTAGCGGCCACAGGGTCTTGAAAAAGCGGAAGCCGACCTTGGCCAGGAGCCTGTGCCACCAATCACCTGAAGATGTGGTGACTTCACCGTAAAGCCTCCAATTCCAGCCATGAGGTCCCTTCCTCTCCTGGCGGAGCACCTCGCGCAGAATCCTCACGCCCAGGCCCCGCCCGCGAAGTGCAGCATCGACGAAGATGTAACTTCCGAATACGACCTGAAACATGGGGAGAACCAGCGTGCAGGCGCCGCCCACCAACCGCTTGTCCAAGTAAGCGGCAAAGAGGTGCACGGGGTTGACTCTGGCCGGTGATGGCTGGATGACCCAGCGCAGAACCTGCGGGCTGACCCGCTCATCCGGGTTAAAACTGCGGCTGTAAAGGCGCAAGTAGCGGTCAAGCTCGGCTCTACACGTGTGTTTCAATAGTCGGACTTCCAATTTCCCCATCCACATCTCCATAGCGATTCAATAGGGGCTGGGGGCCAGGGGCGGGGGAAGAACAGTAGGCAGAAGGCAGCACGCAAAAACCCGTGGAAATGGTGGCGGAGAATGGTGAAGGTCTTCTCCTCAGCCCCGGGTCCCTAGCCCCTGGTTCCCAGCCCCAGTCCCTAGCCTGCCGCCATGTAAGTACCACGGACCACGGACGACTGACCACTTCGGTTTTGGCGAACCCCCCGCCGCATTGCCTTTTGCCTTTCTCTCTGTACCGGCGTCAGGATCAGATCGATTTGCCGGCGGGCGGACTTACGGATCGCGGTGGCTTTCGTGCGCGCGTACCCTTGCGGGAGCGAAGAATTCGCTCGCAGATCCTTAAGCTGTTTGTTCCGGATCTGGAGGATGGGTCGGATTCTTGCCACCTGATCGTCCGTCAGGTTTAGAGTCTGGCTCATCCTTTGAAGCTCGCGCTCCTCCTGGTTGCCGTGGGGGCGCGCTCGTTGTGCGGTGGGCGGCGCTCCGCCAGCGTCTTGCCCTGCAAACATGCTCTGTCCAATTCCAACCAGCCCGCCCAACACACAGGCTGCCATGGTCAAAATCCACATTCCTCGCATCTTTGGCCTCCTCGCAGGCGTTACGGTCCCGAACCGACCATCTTTTCTTTCCTCATGGTAGGAATCCCAAACGTCCTGTTGACTTCTGTCCATTATATCCTAATGAACACGCTTTCCGGCTGAAGGTTGCGCTTGGGCGAGAGCAGGCCCGGATGAGTCTTGTTTTTCATGACCATGCGAGCCGCGCTGATTATTTATCAGGATACTGAAAAAGGTATTGGCATGTCATCCTAAGCGAAGAAGCGAGGAGTCTGGCTCGGGGCTGGGGACTGGGGACTGGAGACTGGGGGCTGGGCAGAAGAACTTCACCATTCCCGCCACCATTTCCCGGGCTTCGTTGTGTACTGCCTTCTGCTTACTGCCTACCGCCTACTGTTCTTCCCCAGTCCCCAGCCCCTAGCACCCAGGCCCGTTAGTTTCACTGGTTATCCCGCCTCTGGCCCGGACCCCGAAATTGGCCCGTAACGACACGTGTTGCCAGGAACTGTCCTTGGGTTTCTTTTCCGAGGGCAAAGATGCGGTCGCCAACTTTGAGGTCCTTGAGAGCGATGGGTTGCCCATCTTTCATGAATTGCGTCTGCTCATTGACCAGCACGATTCTTTCACCCTGGCGGGGATTACTGACCTTGAGTTGATTCTTGTCGATGGACTCGATGGCGCCGAAAACTCGCTCGCCGGCGTTCTGAAAACGCTGCATTTCATCGGCAGTGGCGCGTCGAACGGCTTCGGCCACGAACTCCTTGTTGGAGTTGGCTTGGCCCCGAACAGAGACTTGGTCTCCCGGCTTCAAATCTTCGAGTTGGATATCCTGTTGTCCCTGGCGGTAGCGAGTGTGCTCATCCACCATCACGGTTTGCGTTGAGCCATCCATCTTCTTGATTTCGAAGCGGTCAACGCCCACGGAGGCGATGGTTCCGAAAACCGGTTGCCCGGCGGACTCGTGCTGCGTCTTCTCCGGCGGCGCCTTCGCATCCTCCTTCTGCACTGCGTACGCACAACTTGTGAGAACAATAAGGATTAGCCCAAGCGCCAAAGCGAACTGTTTGCGCATAAAGGTCCTTTCGAGGTTCTGAGGTACAATACAAGTGTACCCGGTGACTGTTCTAATTTCGATGACCTTCTTTGCGGCCCGCACGTCATTCCGAGCCCGCAGTCGCGGGAGAGGAATCTCGCTCCGTGCTGACGTGGACCGGGTCTCAAGGCGGCCTAGTGGAGTGCGTCATAGATATCCTTACTTTCCCAGGCCCCCGTAACCCCACCCCTGACGCTTGGCACCTGCCTCTGTGTCTCCTGCACTTTTGTCTTGACGCGCCCACCCGCTCGTGGTAGCCTATTAGAGTTGTCGCAGGAGAGCGCCAGCAAGTGGGACGGGAAAGGACTTCGAAATCGGACCGACGAAGGGGGAAATCGGCAGGAAATGGAAAAAAGATACTATTTTGACGGAACGAACCTACCGATCTATTGCAAACAACGGACTTAGCATTTTACAACGCTAAAAACGAACTGGTTTTTGAACGCAAAAAAGGCCAAACGAAGCCAAAAAAGGGGCCAAAAAAACGCCTTTTGTGGGGAATCGAACCGGAATTTGCGATTCGAGAGGCGGCAGCGGACGGGCGAATACAAGGGGGGCTACACGAGCTTAGAATTTGACCTCTCCAGGCATTAGAAATCCGCCGGGCGCAGAAATTCGCTCTGGGGCAGGCGACCGGAGTCGCCAAATGTAAAGAGGCGTTAGACGCGCTACACTGGCTAGGGGGTAGGTTGAGGAATGAACAGAGCGAGATTCCTCTCCCGCGACTGCGGGATCGGAATGACGCCAGAGTCATTCTCATTACACCTCGCGGAATATGAAACCTGGGCTGCGACCGAAGGCGCCGCTGTGTAACCGCGAATGCCGCAAATTCGTAATCATGAGAGAGGGCTAGGGCGTGACACGGATTGCGCTCTGTGACTATGCTCGCGCAAGTTCGTTAGCATTGGATGAGGGTCAGGGCAGGATATGAGTTCTAGTATTTTTGGAAGCCTTCCATTGAGGCGAGGTCGGAGTAGTTTCTGGTTGGCGCCACTCTTGGCGCTGCTGGCGGGCCTTTCTCCTGCGAAGCTACATGCTCAAGTCGCCAGCACAGGGACACTTACGGGCCACGTGCGCGGGCCTGGCGGGGTTTCTGTCCCCGGCGCCACGGTGGTCCTGACCAATCCCCAGTCAGGTGAAAGAAAGGAAACCTGGACGGACGAAGCCGGTAATTACGTCTTCAACGGACTTACGC
>JBAVYG010000548.1:0-8568 GCA_049698675.1 Terriglobia bacterium | reverse complement strand
GTCTTAATGTACCCCTTTTATTATCAGCATGTTAAAGCGTTCAAGTCCGTCGCTACCAAACTTCAGGCGTGTCAATTTTGCAACAAATCGTTACGTTTATGTGCCTTCCGCGAACCTGTTATGGCTTTGTGGCGCCGTCCTGGCCTGTCGGAAGACGGCCGAGACGTCGAGGGCAAGTCGGGGCTTCAAGAGAAATTGTTGACAGGTAACATGCAGCTTGTAGCATGCATGTGTTGTGATGGTCCGTTGCGCCTGATCCTCAATGACTCAATGAATCAATCGCTCATTCAGAGGATGCCCCTCAGGTTTCCGAGGATAGGTTAAAATGGTCAACTACGTCTAACCCAGGAGGAAAAACTTGGCCGAATCCCAGCAGGGCAAGAAGCTGGTTTTGATTGATGCCATGTCGCTGGTTTTCCGAGCGTTCCATGCGCCCATGCAGATGGAGCTCCGCTCGCCCGGCGGCATGCCTACCAAGGCGATTTACATATTCGTTCGAACCCTACGGAAGATCCTCAAAGAGCACCGGCCCGATTACGTGGGCGTGGCCTTTGACCTTGCCGCTCCCACCTTTCGGCACAAGCTGTTTGAAGAATACAAGGCAAACCGTCCGGCTTTCCCGGAGGAACTAGCGCTCCAGCTTCCCTATGTGCGCCGGTTTTGCCGGGCGCTTGGGCTTGCGTTGGTTGAGAAGGAAGGGTACGAGGCCGATGATGTGATGGGGACGCTGGCGGGGGGCGCCTCGGCTCAAGGGACGGATGTCTTTATCGTGTCCGCTGACGAAGACCTTTTTCAACTGGTGAACGACCGTGTCAAGGTTCTCAAGCCCTCGCGCGGGGCGAACGACAGCGAAACCTTGTGCGATGCTGAGAAGGTCAAGGAAATCTTGGGCGTCGAACCTTCCAAGGTTGTGGATTGGCTGGCGTTGACGGGGGATTCCAGCGATAACATCCCAGGCGCGGCACCGTTTCCTGGCCAAGAGCCTCCTGCAACGCCGGGCGGCAAGAAGCGAAGCTACATCGGGTCGAAGGGTGCCACAGAGCTAATCCGGAAATTCGGCACGCTTGACAAAGCGCTGGAGAATTACGCGCAAGAGGAAAAGCAGAGCTACCGCGAGGCCCTGCGCGATTTCCGCAATGAGGCGTTGCTCAGCCGCGAGTTGGCAACCATCCGCACGGACGTTCCATTGGAAGTCGGCCCTGGTGAGCTCAAACTTGCCCCCCCTGACTTTTCCGAACTTCAGGCGTTGTGCCAGGAGCTGGGGTTCACTTCACTGCTGCGTGAGTTCTTGGAAGAAGCGCCGGCTCCGGCGCGCGCAGCGGCAGAGGTTGAGGAACTGCAGACGCCGGAATCGCTCGGCAAATGGCTGAGCGGCCTGGAAGAGCGTGCTCCCGTGGCGATTGGGCTCGCGGTGGAAGGCGAGGAAAGTTTCTCAGGCCGGCTTGAAAGTCTTGGTCTTTCCGACGGCAGGCGGCTGGCCAGTGTTTCCGCGACGCCCAGCCTTATCGATGCTATGAAGCCCTTTCTCTCTGCTGCATCGCATCCCAAGGCGGTTCACAACTCGAAGCTTCTTCGATTGCTGCTCGGGAAGAGTGGCGTAGAGCTGGCGGGCGTCACGGACGATACTATGCTTTACTCCTATTTGCTTGACCCGCTGGCCACGAGCCAGGCGCTCGAGGACGTAGTGCTCCGCCGGCAGGGCCGCAAGCTCTCCAATTCCGTTGCAGAATGGGCAGACGCCACGCGCCAGCTTGCGGCGCTGTTGGTGCCCGAGATTGCGCGGGAAGAATTGAAACGGCTCTACGAGGAGATCGAGTTGCCGCTATCGAGCGTGCTGGCGGATGTGGAGGCGTTTGGTGTCCGGCTGGACGCAAAGGTTCTGGCGCGCATGTCGGGCGAATTCGATAAGGAGCTCACGGGCCTCACGCTCGAGATCTACGACCTCGCCGGACAGCCATTTGACATTGACTCGCCGAAACAGCTTGGCGAGATTCTGTTTGAAAAGCTGAAGCTGCCGGGTGGCAAGAGGCTGAAGAAAAGCGGGCAATATTCCACCGAAGCGTCGGTTCTGGAATCTCTTGCTGAGAAGCACGAATTGCCGCGGAAAATCATGGATTACCGGACCCGGACAAAGCTGAAATCCACCTACCTTGATGCGCTGCCTAAGTTCATTAACCCTGAAACGGGCCGTCTCCATACGACCTTCAACCAAACCGTGGCGCGCACCGGACGCCTTTCCTCGTCCAACCCGAACCTGCAAAACATTCCCATCGGGGACGAATTCGGGCTGCGTATCCGCTCGGCATTCGTTGCTGACCCCGGCTGTCGCTTGATCTCTGCCGACTATTCGCAAGTGGAGCTCAGGGTGCTTGCCCATCTAGCCGACGATCCGGTACTGATCGAGGCTTTCACGCGCGGCGAGGACATCCACGCGCGCACGGCGCTCGAAATCTTTGGAGTGGTTCCCGCCCTCCAGAGCCACGAGCATCGCAGAATGGCGAAGGCCATCAACTACGGCGTGGTTTACGGACTCAGTTCCTTCGGCTTGGCTGGCCGCACCGGCACCAGCAAAACCGAGGCGCAGCAATACATTGACGCGTATTTCCGCCGCTACAGTAAGGTGAAGGAGTTGCTTGACCACCTGGTCGAGGAAGCGCGAACTACCGGCCGCGTGCGGACCCTTTTCGGCCGCCTGCGTCCGATCCCCGAGATCAATAGCCGGGATAAGCCCTCCCGTGAACGCGCTGAGCGCGAAGCCATGAACACGCCGGTGCAGGGGACCGCCGCGGACCTGATGAAGCTGGCCATGATCAAAGTCCATGCCCGCCTCCAGGGGGAGAAGATGCGGACGCGGATGATCTTGACCGTCCATGACGAGCTGGTGTTCGAGTCTCCGGAGGCGGAACTTGAGCAAGCCCGCAAGATGGTTGAGGCCGAAATGGAAAGCGTCTATCCGCTTAAGGTTCCCTTGCGAGTGGATATCGGCGTAGGCCAAAACTGGAAAGAGGCAAAGTAGAAGGCAGAAAGCAGAAGGCAGAACGCAGACGGCAATGAATCTACTGCTTTTCCCTCTCCCCCTTGGGGGAGAGGGTGGCCCGCTGCCGGCTTTTTTACCAGCCGGAGCGGACCGGGTGAGGGGGTTGCGCAAGAACGCCTATTACGTGACCCTGCCTAGGTTTCCCTATTTCTCCTTCGTTCACTGCTTTCTGCCTACTGCCTACCTCGTGGGAGATGATAAATGAAAGATCGCACGGGTAGGCAAGCGCAGCGCATTATCAACTGCGTGGCTCCTATTCGCATTTGCGACAACGGCGGCTGGACGGACACCTGGTTTGCCAAGACCGGAAAGATCTTCAATATCGGTGTCTATCCCTACGTTGAAGTCCAAGTGGAAGTATTTCAGAATGACGCCCTGACTAAGCAAATTGTGGTCTTCGCGGAGAACTATGGGCAACGTTTTGCGGTCACAGACGCGCAATCCGGTTGGGACCGACATCCGCTGCTTCAGGCGGCCATTGCTCGGATGAAGGTTCCTTCCAACGTGGCTTTGCAGGTCACGATTTTTTCCGAGGCCCCGAGTGACGCCTCCACCGGCACCTCGCCCGACTCGAGATCGGCCAGTAAGTCCTTGAGATTGCGGACCAATTCCTCTTTCGACATGCCCTGAGTTTGATAGTCCAGGTAGTCATTCAGGAAACCAAGGTAGTAGTCTCCATCTTGCCAGTACGTGAACTTGATCGTCTTCATGCTTCAGTCCTCAGAACCGCACCTTCGGATCACGCCTGCCGGGTTATGCGGTTGCCAGCCGGCTGCTGCTGTACCATCCGAGTGTACAACGGTTTCCTTCGCCCTGTCATCTCGGAGGCACAACATATCCAGTCTGTCGCTCAGCACTGGCGGTCCGTTAATTGTTCAGGGGTTGGAAACCGGAGGAAGATCTTGTGAAGCCTCCGACGCGGTGAGGTAAATCTCAATGATTCTGTCGATTTGCGTGAGCTTGAATACACCCTCGACCATGCCCTTCACTCCGGTCAGACGCAACGTTCCACCCAACTTCTTCAGTCTGGTCAGGCTTCTGACGATGGTTCCGATGCCGGAGCTATCGATGAAGGACACCCCAGAAAGGTCGAAGATGACCCGCGTTTCGTGCTGGCGAATCAAGTCGTCCACCACGTGTTCGATTTGCTGGCAGTTGGGTCCAATGCGGATGCTGCCTGTCATCTCGAGGACCACGACGCCAGGCCGGATTTGTCTCTTGGTGAATTCCATGGATTCTTGCGCCTCACTTCGCGAATTGTGCCGCCTTCAGCAGGAACAAGCGGTGTACGCCTGGCGCGGCTGTTTCAGGTCCGCTGCTCTCCCTCGTAGGGGAACTGGCGGATCAGCCGCAGGCAGCCGTCCAGGGCTTCCCACACAGAATCCCCCCAGCCCGAGGGCAGCAACGCCGCAGTTTTCTGATTCACCAGCTTATCGGCCTCGGCAAAGAAACGCAGGCGCTGGCCCGCAGGAGGCACAGCGTACTCTTTCACCGTGATCCGAAAATTCACGTCACCATCCGGCTGGCGCTTCTTCATTGTGAAAAAATGGAGTTGAGCCAGTTCCTCGGAAGGGTTGGTCTGCGTAAAGTGCCACTCCACCGCTTGAGCCTCCTGGAAACAGATTGACGCGCCCCGGTCCGTCTGAAGCGCAGTAGTGGCATCTTAGGATGTGCCGTCTGCGGTGTCAAGGCATCGACGCCGGGATGCTCTCCGGCAACAATTACCTGCGCGGGTGGGGCATACATGGTTGCTTGATGTTCTCAAGGGAGCCTGACGAGAGTGACATCGCTCAGGTCATTGCCTGCGTGATCGAAAGAGATGACGCCGGAGGCGCCGGCATAGGGGGAGAGTTTTGCCAGAGCGTCTCGCAGGCGGGCGCGATTGGGGCCGGAGCGGCGCAGGGCGGCAGCAAGAATCCGCACGGCGTCGTAGGCTTGAGCGGCAGCAGGAGTGGGAAGGGCTCCGGCACGCTCGCGGAAGCGTTTCTCGAAGATCTCCCGCAGCGGGCTTTCGGCAAGGCGCGGGGTGACGATCCAAATATTCATTAGGTCTCTGTCGAACCTTCCCTGAGCTGCTTCTTGGCAGAGATAAACCGGCGCGGTCGGGAATTTGCTGCGAAATCGTGGCACCAGTCTCGCTGCCGATTCATGCCCCGTCCAAAAAACCACAGCGTCGGGTTTCTGCACCGCGATTTGTTTGGCAACAGAGTCCGGGTTCCAATCGGCCGGATCAATCGCTAATTCGATAGCAGGGGGAGCACTCAATTCGCGCGCCGCCTTTTCAAATTGCTCCCCACCCACTCGCCCGTCATGACCGTTTTCCGTGATAAGGATGACCTGCTTCAGTTTGCGTGCAACGTAAATGTCCCGCGCAAAGGCGCGCGCTTGTTGGGCGTCCGTGGGGCCCAGGCGGAAAATCCAGGGCAGGTTAATCTGCGTCGTGGTCGGATCGCTGGAGAGCGTGACCACCGGAATTCCGACCTTGTTTCCAACCTGTTCAGCAAGATGAGCTGATCCGCCATCGAGAGAGGTGACAATCGCCACCGCCTGATCTTCGTAAACGAGATGCACGACTTCATTCGAGGCGCGTCCCCAGGGCCCGCTCTGGTCGCGCGGGACAATCAAGAGCCGACGCCCCTCGGGCAACGGACTCGCAGCTTCGTCTTCAATCGCCAACTGCGCAGCCTGGAGCAGCGCTTTACCTTCCTCCGGATGAGGCCCGGTCAGCGGCGCGAGGAACCCAATCTTGATTTCGGAGCCCTGCAGATCATGGTGGGCATCTCGCCCGGGTCCCGAATAATTCACGGCGTCTCGTGGAATGACTGCGTAAGGCTTGGGAGGAGCCTGTGCGAAACCATGCAGGGTTGAGACAAGAAGAACTGCAAGAAGCAGGCTGGCAAGGCGGAACCGGCAACCAGCGAGGCGGAACTGCCAACCGACAAGGCGGGACCGGCAATTTGATTTGAAATCTGAAATTGGAAATTGCAAAGCGCTACTGCCCGCCACGACCGCCTGAAGTGCTATTAGCGCCTTCGTGGCCGCCTTGGCGCGGGGCCAGCCAGTATTCCAACTTGCCGTCTTTCACGCGCGCCATAGTCACCGGCGAAATGTTATTCAGTGTGTGATCGAAGAAAGCTTTTCCGGTCACTCCTTCGTATGTTTTCATCTGGTAATCGCGCAGAGCGGCCATAATCCTGCCGCGGTTGAGCCCTACTTTTTCAATGGCCGAGGTGAGGATATTCATTCCGTCATACGCGTAGGCGGCGTAGTCGATGGGCTCCTCGTTAAAATGTTTCCGGTAAGCTTCACGGAAGGCCAGCCATTTGGGGTCCTGGCGGGTGGGATCGAGCGTGGTGGTCATGACCATTCCCTCGGCGGCGGGGCCGGCGATTTCAAGCAATTGGGGGTAGGCCAGGCGGCTTCCGCCGAAGACCGGCTGCTTCATTCCCAGGGCGCGCATCTGTTTCAGGATCAACCCTGCCTCGGCGGCCTCACCCCAGATGACGACTCCTTCAATCTTTGCGTTCTTGAGCATGTTCAGTTGTTTGGTGAAGTCCTTATCGCCGCGCTCGAACTTCACTTCCAGGATCGGCTGGCGGCCCATGCGCCGTGCCTCGTCGCTGAATTTCTCCACGCCGATCCGCGCGTAGCGGGTCTGGGTGCGAATCACGCCGATGCGCTTCAGCTTGAGCTTTTTGAAGACGTAGTCCGCCAAGGTGTAACCCTGCTGCCGGTCGTCAAGAAAATCGTGCATTATCCATTGGACGCGAGTCTCCGTCACCGTGGGGTCGGTCGTGCCCACGTTCACGATAGGGACTTCGAGTTTAAGAGTTTCGCGAATCGCGATGTGGCAGTTCTGACCATCGACGCAGCCCAGCATGGCCCAGCAGTTTTCATTGAAGAGCATCTTCACGAGTTCGGTGGAGGAGGCGCCCCACAGTGCTGACTCGTTGTGCACCTTAAGTGAATAGGGCTTGCCGTGGTACCCGCCGCGGGCGTTTGCCTCGTCAATGGCGAGTTGCGCGCCGTGCAACAAGGGTATGCCGAAAATGGACTCGGGGTTGTTTTCGACGGGGGCAAATAAACCGATAGCAATTTCACTCAGCTTGGCGGAGTCACCATCGGGCCGCTTCTCCGCCGCGCCATAGTATGCAAGCGTATCGGTTTGGACGAACCAGTCATAATAGGGTTTGGTAAAGCGCCGGTAGGGCACCGCTTCATCCGGCATGTTAGCGTAGCGTGGCGCCGGCTTGTCGTCGTCCGGCTCTTTGTACCCGCCGGACTGCGCCCAGGCTGGGCTGGCCAGCATCAAGAGCGTGAAAGCAAAGATAATTCTTCGAATCATGGTTTCTCCGTGCAGGAGTCAGAAGTCAGGAGTCAGAAGTCAGAATAAAGGCGCGAGGTTACCCTCAGGCGTTTTGGTTTGATGATGCACCTACCACTACCTTGGAAATCCCGCTAGTAGGCCTCTCTTCCTTCGGGCTTCCGTCGTCCGACTCCTGACTCCTGACTCCTGGTTCCTGTCTTCTGACTCCTGACTTCTGACTTCTGACTTCTGACCTGTGAGCAAACTCGACAATCCTCGCGAGAGTCGTGGCGTCGATGGCCTGCAACCCGTCGCACATGGGCGCGCCCAAGGAGAAGTCCGCGACTTCGATGAGCAGGCCATGGCTTCCCATTTCCAGCGCGGCCCGGCTCGCCGGCTCGACCATTGCCGACACGCCTGTGGCGTGGCTTGGGTCCACGATGATGGGAAGGAAAGTGAGCATCTTTGCCGCTGGGATCACGTTGAGGTCCAGCACGTATCGTGAGTATTCGCCGGAAGGGAATCCCCGGATGCCACGCTCGCACAGCACGATATCCAGGTTGCCTTGCTTGGCGATATACTCCGCAGCGCCCAGCCACTCACAAAGACTTGCGGACATGCCGCGTTTCAGCAAAATGGGTTTGCGGGCCCGGCCCACCTCGGCCAGCAGTGAATAGTTGTGCATGTTACGCGAACCCACTTGGAGCATGTCCGCCACCTGGGCTACTTCTCCCACCAGGCGCGGGTCCATCACCTCCGTCACAATCGGCAAACCGGTCTGCTCACGGGCGATTTTCAGAATGCACAGTCCCTCGAGTCCGGAGCCCTGAAAATCATGCGGTGAGGTCCGGGGCTTATAGGCTCCCCCGCGCAGCATGTCCGCGCCGGCGCGCTTCACGGCGTGCGCCAATCCCACCGTCTGCTCGTGGCTCTCCACCGCACATGGCCCGGCGATCACCACGGGTCGCTCCCCGCCAAACCGCACGCCCGCCACTTCCACTACCCGCGTCCCTTTCTCGCCGTACTGGGAGTTCACCACCCGGCTCACGAGTGGGTAAATCTGCGGGATGTCATCAATGCTGATTTGTCCAGCGATTTTCATTGTTATCCTTCCTCATGCGGACTCGACCCTAATACTCATGACCCGTAGCGCGGGCGTCTCGCCCGCTGTGGCACGGCCACCCAATGTCCAGCTTCGGCGGGAGCGGGACGCTTCCGCCACAGC
>JBAVYG010000547.1:0-2545 GCA_049698675.1 Terriglobia bacterium | reverse complement strand
GGGGAGGGCTGGGGACGAGGGATCTGAGATTGCACATTTCCGAGTGGCGAGGTAAACTCGCCGCTACGACACCAGACTGACCCACTGCCCGGCTTCCCCAGCCCCCTGATCCCAACGCATTCAGCGGCAACGAGGGAGATGAGCACGGAAATCCCGGTGGAGACATTGTGCATCAATAATGAGGAGAAGGTTCCCAAAATCGGGTGCTGCCCTAATTTCGGGTGTGGCGCCGGCTTCCAGCCGGCAAAGGGCCGCCAAGATGGCGGCGCTACGTTCAAATTAGGGCAGCACCCAAAATCGAGACAATTTGTGGAACTTTTCCGAGCTCCAAAGCGAATAGCATACGGTACTAGTGCGGGACAGGCGGTGGCCATTTGCGAGGTTCTGATAACCCAGCGGCCAAGGCGTTCGAGCGGCTCCGCGATCTGACCTGGGTTAGGGAAGAACATTATGCGCGATGCCAATCGACGGAGTTTTCCAGGGATTTAACATCCGAGTGTAAACCTCTCACGGGGAGAGACCGTCCAACCAAGAGTAAAGGGTCGATAGCGACAGAAAGGCATGGGTTTACCTTATGAAAATCACTTCGGGAGTCGTGCTCATCCTGATTCTGGGAAGCATTCCAGCCTGGGCGGCCCTGGGTCAGAATGAAGCGTCGGTGAGCGCGGACCAGCAGTATCTAAGGAGTGAGGATCGTGTCCAGGCCTTCCAGGCCTATAAAGTCCACCAACTCACGAGTGCGAACGGCACAATAATTCGAGAATATGTTTCGCCGCAAGGTCTGGTCTTTGGGGTCGCTTGGCAGGGACATTCCATACCCAGCCTCCAGCAGTTGTTGGGAACCTACATGACCAACCTTCAACAGGGTCAGCGAACTCGAGTGATACCGCGGCGCGGCGTAACCATCCAGGGGAACGACTTTGTGTTTACAAGTTTCGGGCGGATGCTATCTTTCCGGGGGCGCGCGTATGTGCCCAGCTTGGTTCCCCCCAATCTCACAATGGAGGTGGTGCGATGAGCCCCAAAACTCTTTCCTTAGCCACCCTGAGCCTTCTCTCTGCTGTCCTGGCGGGATTGGTTATGTTGGCGGGTTGCGGTGGCAGCAGTAGTAGCGTTAGCACCGGCACCCCGGCGGTGACCCTGTCCGTCAGCACCCTTACCTTTTCAAGCGGCGTGGGCGTTGCAAGCGCTGCTCAGTCGGTGACGGTCACGAACTCCGGAACCGCCTCACTCACCTTCTCTGGCTTCACGGTGAGTAGTGGTTTCACCCAAACCAATACCTGTGGCACCGGCATAGGCGAGGATGGGGCTTGCACGGTCAGCGTGACGTTCACTCCCACGGCCACCGGCACGGTCAGCGGCACGCTGACCATTACCGACAACGCCAGCAACAGCCCCCAGACGGTGACCTTGAGCGGAACGGGCAACAGTGTTTCTGCCTCCACCAACACCCTTACGTTTTCGGGCGTCACGGTGGGCACTACCAGCGCGGCTCAGTCAGTCACCCTCACTAACGCCGGCACCACCCCACTTGCCATTTCCAGCACCACCATAAGTGGCGACTTCTCCATAAGCAACAACACTTGTGGCTCCAGCGTCGCAGCCGGCGGGAGTTGCACGATCAGTGTTACCTTTACCCCTCAGGGGAGCGGGCCGTGGACCGGCACCCTAACCATCGTGGATGGCGCCGGGACACAGACCGTGGCCTTGACGGGAACGACCACCATCGCGAACACGGTCCCGGTCAGTGTCAACTTAGGGCCCAACAACAACTTGGTCAATGGAATTTATACCACCGTTACGGTATGTGCGCCCGGCACCACGAATTGCACGACTATCCCCAACGTCATGGTGGACACCGACTCCGTAGGCCTGCGTGTGCTCTCGACCGGGGCTGCCGGTGTGACTACGCAGGTTGGCAATCTAAACCTGCCCCAGGTCACGGATCCTACGACTAGCTACCCCCTCTATGAGTGCGTCCAGTTCGGTGATTTGTCTTATGCCTGGGGGGCGATGCAGATGGCCACCGTTCAGGTGGGCGGGGAAACCGCTTCGCAACTTCCCGGCGCAACCGCTAATACGGGGATTCCCATTCAGGTCATCAGTACTGGAACTGTTCCGAATTTGATTTCGTATGAGGGTGAAGTGTATTATAATCCATGTACTAACTATGAAACCACGGAATCCTCACCCACCGGCGGACTCGATGACGATACAGTAGCAAGTCTCGGGTCCAACGGCATCCTGGGGATTGGCCTCTTCCCCCAGGATTGTACGCTTGACACGACCAACCTCTGCACATCGTTAGAAACCACCACCGGGCAGTATTTGGCCTACGACGCCAGCAACGGCGACGCCAATGTAGAACCCACTGCCCTGGCGGATCAGGCATGGAATCCCGTTGCGGCGTTTCCTGTGGATAATAATGGCGAGTTGCTCTCGCTACCGTCTATGCCTGCGACTGGGCAAGCCACGGCCACCGGCACCCTTACGTTCGGGATCGGTACCGAGACCAATAACGCGATAACCACTCAGACGGTATATG